>NZ_JBEZXU010000020.1:0-61032 GCF_040638175.1 Actinoplanes sp. NPDC026670 | reverse complement strand
GGTGCTTCGACGTCAACCGGGCGGCTCATCGGATTCCGGCTCGGCCGGCGAGGCCGCGCAGCCGGCTGTCACGTCCGTATCGAGGCCGGGACAGCAGGGTCCGCAGTGCCTCGCGGGCGCCGTTCGACGCGCACACCTGTTGCGGCGCGATCATCTCGGCCCGGTAGAGGGCGGCCGCCGCCGCGTCGTCCTGGCCGCGACCCTGCAACAACGCCCGGGACAGGTCGATGAAATAGGTGGCCCGGCGCTGTGCCGACGCCAGCGCCTCCGGCCGGAACCCGGGCGGCGACAACCGCGCGGCCGGCCCCTCCCCGAGCGCCACCAGAATCGCCAGACGCCACATCCCGACGTTGGTCGGCCCGAAACTGAACCAGTCGTCCGGACGTTCCCCGACATACGCCGCAACCGCCGTCGCCTCATCGAGATGGGCCGCCGCCACCACACCCTGCCCGGCCCGAGCCGCGATCTCCGCCCGGAGCAGATGATGCATCCCGTAGATCCCGGCAGCCACCGGATCCACCCCCACATGCGGCCCGAGCTGCCCGATCCCCGCGTCGACGACCCGCTCCACCCCGGCGACGGCGCCGACCGCCCTGACTCGTGTGTAGTTGGCCAGCCCCAGATAGGCGGCCTCACCGAGCTCCTCCGCAGCCCGCATGGCCACCTCGCCGGGAGCGAGCGTCAGGTCCGGGTACCCGAGCTGCACACAGGTGGCAACGGTCGTGGAGCAGACCTCCACCACACTCCGAAGCCGAGCCCGCTCCGCCTCCTCACCACCGACCCGCCCGCTCGCCCTCTCGCTCACCCGCCCGGCCCTTCCACCCCCGCCCTGCTCGCTCACCGGCGCGGCCCCTTCGCCCCTGACTCGCCCGCTCTCCCGCTCGCTCACCGGCGCGGCCCCTTCGCCCCCGACCTGCCCGCTCGCCCCTTCGCTCACCCGCGCGGCGCTTCCGCTCCTGATGAGTGCCCGCGGCTGTGCCGTGGTCAAGGTGGCTGCCCACGCCTGTGTCCCGAGAATGGTCAGCGCGCCGGCCAGCGCCGGGACCAGCAGGTCATACCGGCAGGCGGCGTAGTAGCGGTCCAGGAGAGCGGTGTCGACGGCTCCGATCGGCGGCGGCTGATCACCTGCACCGATCATCGGGACGGTGAGCGCGACGATTCCGGCCCGCAACTCCGCGATCGCCGCCGAGCCGACCGGTGATCCGAGCGTCGCGTCCTCCGGTGAGCCGGTCAGCTCACCGACCGAGATCTGGAGCGCCTGCGCCAGCGCTTCCCGGGCGGCCCGCCGTTCGAGTGGAGCCGCTCCGCTCTCGATCTGCGCGACGTAGCCCTGACTGAACCCGGCGAGATCCGCCAGCACCCGCTGGCTGAGTCCACGGCGCAGCCGCCAGCGCCGCAGCCGCGCCCCCACGTGCTCCATGTCCTGATCACCCATGCCCAGCAAACCCGCCCGATCCACCCCGCCGACGGACACCATGTCCGTCGATTCCCGAGGCGAGGTTCCCGCCCCGAGCCGCCGAAGCCCTCCGACTCACCGGCTCGGAGCCGGTGGTTGCCGCAACGTCTCCGAACGGTGGCTCTCCAAGTGGGAGGTTGCCGCAACGTCTCCGAACTGTGGCTCTCCGAGCGGGAGGTTGCCGCAACGTCTTTTCACTGTGGCTCTCCGGGCGGGAGGTTGCCGCAACGTCTTGTAACAGTGGCTCTCCGAGTGTCGGGTGCCGTCAAACGGCCGAAGTACTCAGATGACGGCTTTCTCGGTGGGGACCGGGACTGACCGGCGGGGATGGTGGGCACGACTTCGCCGCTCGTGTCGCGAACGGCCGAAGGCTGCGGACGACGACCAGGTCGCACATTCGCCGATTGCGCGACCTCATCCTCGCCCCGGCGTAGGTGAGGCTCCACGATCCGGCGATTGTGGACGTTCATCGCTGCTGTGGGCCTGACCAGCGCACACGATCCCGCAATGTGTGCGCTCGTCTACGTCGGCGAACGGTTGGGGCACCCGGTGGGCGTGTCGCCGATGAGTGATCGGAGGGGCTTTCCTGACGGATTCCGGGATTCAGGGCGAGTCTGGGATGCTATGAGACGATCATTTTCTGCTCTTTTATGCGTGATTCTGCTGCTACCGGCGTCTCCCTGTTCGGCCTCGCCTTGGACCTCCGAACCGGTGCCGCCGGCGAGGTCAGCCTCAGGGGCGGCGCCCGCGCTTGCCGACTCAGGGACGGCGCCCGCGCCTGTCGGCCCGGGGGCGGCGCCCGCGCCTGCAGGTCTGGGGGCGGCGCCCGCGCTTGCCGGCTCGGGGGCGGCGCCCGCGCCTGCTGGCTTGGGGGTGGCGGCCGAGGTTTCTGGTGATGTGGCCCCGGGTGGGGGCGGGACGCTGGAGCCGGTGGCGGCGGCCTATGTGATCCGGCCCGGGGACACGCTCTCGTCGATTTCGAAGAGGTATCGGGTCCGGGTCCGGGAGCTTCGGGAGTGGAACGGGATCTCGCGCGGTGAGCCGCTCCAGGTGGACGGTCTGCTTCGCCTGACCGCGCCGGACAAGCCGCTTCCGGCGTGGAGCAGCCGGGTGGTGACGGTGACCGCCGCCGAGGCCAACGGCGATCCGGCCAAGAAGTGCCCGGTTCCGGCGACGGATCTGCGCAAGATCTGGGTTCGATTTCTGGGGTTCGACGGCCTGGCCCACGACGGGTACGTGATCATGCATCGCACGCTGGCGGGTTCGATTCAGCGGGCGTTCGGCCGGCTGTATGAATGGCGGTTCCCGATCATGGCGATGCCGCCGATGGTGGTCGAGGACAAGACGGTGCTGACGCTGGGGTACGAGTGCCGGTTCGTGGCCGGCACCACCAAGTGGTCGCAGCACTCGTACGGTCTCGCGATCGACATCAACCCGCGCCAGAATCCGATGATCCGTGGTGACTATCTGGATCCGCCGAACAGCCGGACCTGGCTGGCCCGGGACCGCTACTGGCCGGGGATGATGCACGAGGACGGGGCGGTGCCCGCGTTCACGGCCGAGGGTTTCTACTGGGGCGGCCGTTGGAAGACCCTCCTCGACTACATGCATTTCAGCACAAATGACCGGTGAGGATCCGTTCAAGATCCCGGATCAGGGGGTACGGGGAAAGCGACCGTATCCGCCGGAAAGAGGAGATCAGATGAGTGCCGTCGCCAACCCGGCCACCGTCGCCGAGTGCCTTCGTGTCGGGGCCGGGTTCTCGCAGGGTGACCGGAACTGGATCGTCGAGCAGTTCGGCACCCTGGACGCCCGGCTGGCCGCCTTCCACGCCGACGCCACCGAACTCGAGATCTCGGTGAAGGACCGGGAGTCCCGTGGCCAGAAGGTCACCCTGGAGTGCTGGGTCAACGGGGGTGACAAGGTCGTCACCACGTCATCGGAGGAGGACCTGCACGCCGCGATCATGGACGTCCGGGACGACCTGCGCCGGCGGCTCAACGACGCCAAGACCAAGCAGGAGCCGCGCCACAACCGTCACCTGCGCGAGGTTCCGCAGCCGGCCGACATCGAGCTCTGACCCCGGACGGAGGAATGGTGGGCGAACGCGCCGCCCCGAATCGGCCGTGCGCCCACCATTCTGTTTCCCGCGAAATAGTTGAGCGGGAAAACAAATGGCACCCCGTCGATATCGGCCGCGGTGCGCGAAGGCGAATATAAGCGCTGTGCACCCCGAGCGAACTCCTCGGTGAGCAAGGCCACCTGCTTCGACGTTTCTTTACTTTCGCGAAGTGGTAGGCGATTCGCGCCACGGGACGAATCGGGCGCAAACGGTAAAGAAAACAAAATTTGCGGTACGCGCCGGGCGTACCGCATGAGGTTGAAAAATGATCTGCCCCCGCTCTCGGAAAGGCGGGGGCAGACCCGGTGTCACGGAGAAACCGGCGGCGGGGAAACCGGAGGCGGAGATGTGGGCGCGGCAGAAGAAGGCGCGGGGGCGGACGCCGCGGGAGAGGCGGAAGCAGGGGAAGGCGCGGGCGAAGCGGGCGCAGGAGAAGCGGGCGCGGGTGAATCGGGCGCGGGTGAAGGCGTGGGTGGTTCGGTGAGCTGTTCCCGCAGATAGATCCAGATCACCGCGACCATCGCCGCCACCGGCACCGCCAGCAACGCGCCCACGATCCCGTAGAGGCTGCTGCCGAGCGTCACCGCGAGCAGCACCACCCCGGCATGCAGCCCGAGCCCTCGGCTCTGGACCATGGGCTGGAAGACGTTCCCCTCCAGCTGCTGCACCACGATGATGATGGCCAGCACGATCAGCGCGTCGGTCCACCCGTCGGTGACGAACGTGATGACGACCGCGACGAAACCGGCGAAGAGCGCGCCCACGATCGGGATGAACGCGGTCACGAAGGTGAGCACCGCCAGCGGAAGCGCCAGGTCGACCCCGAGAATCACCAGACCGATCCCGATGAGTACGGCGTCCAGCAGCCCGACCAGTGCCTGCGACCGGACGAACGACCCGAGCACGTCCCAGCACCGGGTCGCGACGGCGGGGAGGTCGCCGGCGAGCCGCCCGGGAAGCTGACGGCCGAGCCAGGGCAGGAACCGCGGCCCGTCCTTGAGGAAGAAGAACATCAGGAACAGCGCGAGGATCGCGTTGACCAGCCCGTTGAACACCGAACTGACCCCGCTGAGGGTGGCCGTCGCGATACTGCCGACGCTGGCCTGGAGTTTGTCGATCGCGGTGTCGAGGTAGCCGGTGATGTCCTCGTTGCTGATGTTCAGCGGCGGGCCGGCGGCCCACGTCTGCAGCTCCTTGATCCCGGCGGTGACCTGGGCGGCCAGTTCCGGGCCCTTGGCGGCGACCGGCGCCACGATGCCGATCAGCGTGCCGATCGCGACCACCAGGAAGAGCAGGGTGACCAGGCCGGCGGCGAGGG
This sequence comes from Actinoplanes sp. NPDC026670, assembly GCF_040638175.1. Classification (NCBI taxonomy): domain Bacteria; kingdom Bacillati; phylum Actinomycetota; class Actinomycetes; order Micromonosporales; family Micromonosporaceae; genus Actinoplanes; species Actinoplanes sp. NPDC026670. The sequence goes on along the minus strand of NZ_JBEZXU010000020.1, from coordinate 56,136 downwards.
CCGGCGGCCAGCTGTGCCGGCGCAGGAACCGGACCGGCGGCCAGGTCAGCGTGGTGAGCAGCAACGCGATGACGACCGGCCAGATCACCGACCAGGCGCCGCCGAGCATCCGCCACGCCACCCAGCCGGCCAGCAGGACCAGCAGCAGTTGAAGCGACACGCTCGCCGAGGTGCGCAGCGCGGTCCGCGTCTTTCTCGAATTCAAGCCGGTGCCCATGTGATCACCCTAGGGAACCGGGTCACGGGCCGCGCGCCGGGCCGCGCGGCCCGGGAATGCGACCTACCGCACGAACTTGATCAGGTCGCCGGTCCGGAACTGGCCGGGGAGCGGAGCGATCGGGACGGTCGGCCGCCAGAACGGGTTGACGCTGAGGTAGCTGGTCCGGTCCAGGTCGAGCAGGCTCAGGATGACCTCGGCGACGATCCGGCCGCCGACCGGGCCGAGACGCTGGCCGGCGTACGTGAGCTCGGCCTCCTTGAGGACAGGGCGCGCAGCAGGTTCTCCGGCGGCTGGAGGGCGGGGGCGTTCTTGAACATGACGCCGAGGGTTCAATCCGTCGCGGGAGCCACCCGAGTCCGGCGGTGCCGGGCGACGTTGGGAACGGCGGTGGCCACCAGAATGAGGAGGGCGGTGCCGGTGGCGCACCACATGATCGCCTCGAGGGTGTGCGGGACGACGAACTCGGCGACCACGACGAGCAGCCCGGTCCCGGCCCACAGCGGCGCCGACGGCCACTTCGCGCCGGCCGCGACCTGGGCGTTGATCAGCACGAACACCAGGGCGTAGAGGGCCCCGGTGGCGGCGAACACCGGCGCGTACCGGCCCAGCGCCACGTAGTTCTCGCCGCCGGCGAACCGGAACGCCAGCCCGCCGGCCACCGCGGACGCCGTCACCAGGATCGTCCCGGAGGCGGTGACCAGGCCCAGCGCGACGATCAGGGCGCGCCGGCTGCCCTTCGCGAGGCGGGGCAGCAGCAGCACGGTGACCACCTGCGGCGCCCAGATCGCGCCCTTGGTGAGAACGGTGCCGACCGCGTACGCCCCCGACTCGTGACCCGGCAGCAGGTGCCGGGCCAGCAGGAAGTCGGCGTAGGAGACGACCAGCATGGCGAGGGTGGCCGAGCAGGCGGTGAAGACCTGCCGGGCGGTGATGGTCATCCCGGCCCGGACCCCGCGGACGGCGCGGGCCAGCACCGGCAGCACCGCCGGGATGAGCAGGGCGGTGGCCGTGCCGATCAGCATCGACCCGGTCAGCCCGGCGTCCAGCAGCAGCCCGGCGCTGAGCCCGCCGTACCGGCCGGCGGCCAGCACCGACATGCCCAGCGCGAGGCGCAGGAACCGTTCGTCGCCCTGCAACTCGCCGAGCCAGCGCCCGGCCAGCACGATCGCCCCGGTGTAGACGGCCAGCAGCAGGATCACCGTGGCCGGCACGTCGAGCAGCGCGTCGGCCACCGGCGCGAGCATCGCGACCAGGGCGGCGCACGCGGCCGCGGTGAGCCAGCCGGCCCGCCGCGCCGTGGCGCCGGGCTGCCTGGCCCGGTGCACGGCGACGGCGATCTGGAGGCCCATGCTGGGCACGGCCACGATGCCGGCGATGGCCAGCACGGTGGCCAGGGCGCCGAGATCGGAGGGCCCGAGAGTACGGGCTCCGAGCACCGGCACCAGGTAACCGAAGGCGCTGGTCACCGCGCTGGCGACGGCGACCGCGGCGGCGCCGATCCCGAGGCGCGAGGTGGCTACAGCCGTCCCTCTTCCACCGCCTGCGTGATCCACGGGATCACCTCGTCCAGCATCGTGTCGAGGCTGGTCTCGGCGGTGAAGCCGAGCACCTCACGGGCCTTGGTCACGTCCGGCACGCGCATGGCGACGTCGTGCGCGAACGGTTCGTCACTGACCACCCGGAACGGCACGTCCGGGCCCTTGATCTTGCGCCAGATCACCTCGGCCAGCTGGAGCACCGTGGTGGACTCGGCGGTCGACAGGTTGAAGTCGTCGTTCAGGGCGGCGTCGTGCTCGATCGCGGTCGCGATGCCCCGCGCGAGATCCCCGCCGTACGTGTAGTGGCGCACCTGGTCGCCGGAGCCCAGCACGTGCAGCGGGTCCTGGCCCTTGAGCACCTTCTGCACCAGGTCCGGGACGACGTGCGACATGGCGAGCTTGACGTTGCCGGACATCACCTCGGCCGAACCGAGCGCCCGGCCCTCGCCGATGCCGACGCAGTTGAACGGCCGCACGATGGTGTACGGCAGCTTGTACTGGTCCCAGGCGGCGCGCGCGTAGTACTCCACGGCCAGCTTCTGGAAGCCGTACGACGAGATCGGCGGCGGCACCTCGAGCTGGTCGCCCTCCTTGCTGGGCCACCTGTCGGTCGACTCGAACACCATCGACGACGAGACGTAGGTGACCTTCTTCAGCGTCCCGTCCCGGTGCGCCGCGATCGCCGCGTCACACGACGACCCCATGATCCGCTCGTTGGTGGCGAGCAGGTCGTACGCGTACGCGTGGAAGTAGGAGATGCCACCGATCATCGCGGCGCCGGCGACGAAGTGGTCGCAGCCCGCCAGCAGCTTGGTGACCAGCTCGGTGTCCCGGGCGTCGCCCTCGGTGAACGAGTAGTTCGGGTGGTCGTCGTAGCTGTGCGACACCGGCCCGTACTTGGAGAAGTTGTCCAGGCCGACGACCTCGTGCCCGCGACCCAGCAGTTCCTCGACCAGATATCCGCCGATGAAACCGGCCGAGCCGGTGACCAGCACCTTCATGCGGGCGTGTCCTCCCTGTGTCGCCCACCGACAACCGGTGCCGGTGCGGGCCGTTTCTCCGCCCAGCGGGCGGCCATCTGAGCGTCCGACATCCGCCGGCCGAACGCGAAAAAGTACCAGCGCAGGTAACTCGGCATGAACCGGCCCACGTCGAAGTGTGACTCGCCGAGCTGCCGGTCGAGCCAGATCGTCGGGATCTCGGCCACCGGGCGGCGCAGCCGGGTCGCTTTCGCGGTCAGCTCGATGCCGATCTCGAAACCGGTGTCCGACTCGATGCCCACCTCACGGACGAACTCGGTGTCGTACGCCTTGAAGCTGTTCGTGGCGTCGCGGGTGCCGACCCGGGCGAACGTCTTGAGCGTCTTGCCCGCCCACCGCGACGCGATCCGCTTGAACCGGGGCCCGCCGACCTGCTGCCCGCCGGGCATGTAGCGGGACGCCGCCGCGACCACCACGCCCCGGTCGACGAGCCGGGCCAGCTCGTCGATCTGCTGCGGGTCGTCGCAGCCGTCGGCCATCGTCACGACCGCCACCGGGGCGCGCGCCGCGTCGATGCCGAACCGGATCGCGTTGGCCGGCCCGCGCCCGTAGGTGTTGAGCACCGCCCGCACCCGCGGATCGGTGCGCGCCAGCTCGTTCACGAACGGCACCGTGGTGTCCTCGGGCATGTCGTGCACGACCAGTATCTCGGCCGGCAGCAGCACCTCCCGCAGGATCCGCTCCAGGTGGCGGACCACCTCCGGTCCCTCGTTGTAGACCGGGATGACGACGGAGACCCGTGGCGTCATACCAGCACCCCCTGTCCGGTGAGGCCCCACATGTCGATGACCGGTTTCTCGGTGTCCAGCGTCCGGTAGTCCGGGTGCGGCGACGCGATGACCAGCAGGTCGGCGCGTTTGAGCACGTCATCGAGCGGCAGGAACCGGTCGTCCCGGACATACGGATCGGTGCAGAGCGTTTCCCGCGCCTTCAAGGTCAAGATCTTGCGCAGCTTGTACGCGAGACTGTCGCGTGAGTCGTCGGAGCCACCCTTGAACGCCATCCCGAGGATGCCCACGCTCAGTTCGCCCAGGTCGAACCGGTCCTCCAGCCGCGACACCAGGTAGAGCGGCAGGCCCTCGTTGATCAGCATCGCGGAGTGGCCGAGCACGAAGTTGTTCCGGTTGAACGCGGCCAGCTGCATGGTGTCCTTGAGCAGGCACGGCCCGGCCGCGAACCCGGGCATCGGCAGGTCGGCGGCACGCGGGTAGTCGTAGGAGACGGCGTGCCGGATCCGCGCGAAGTCGAGGCCGAAGTCGTTGGCCATCATCCAGAACTGGTTGGCCGCGGCGAACTTCAGATAACGCCAGGTGTTGGTGAACAGCTTCGCCAGCTCGGCCTCCTCGGGCTCGAGCGTGACGATCGAGTCGGTCAGGTGCCGGAACAGCTTCTCGGCCCGGTCGAGCGCCTGCGGGGTACGCGCGGCGACGATCTGCGGCAGCGTGAACAGCTCGGTCATCGCCTTGCCTTCGGCGATCCGTTCCGGGCAGAACGCCACGTCCACATGCAGGCCACGGCTGTTCAGCAGCTTCTCGGTCAGCGCCGTGACACCCGGGTAGACGGTGCTGCGCAGCACGATCAGCTGGCCGTCGTGCAGGTACTCGACGCAGCGCTCGATCGCCCGCGGCACCGCGCCCAGATCCGGGTTGAGGTGCTCGTCGACCGGGGTGCCGACCACCACGACCAGCGCCTCGGCCCGCCCGACGCTCTCCGGGGCGGTGCTGGCCCGCAGCCGGCCGGCGGCGAGCGCCTCGGCCAGCGGGGCGGCCGCGCCCTCCTCGTCGAACGGCATGACACCCGAGTTGACCCGGTCCACCGCGGCCGCGTCGATGTCGTACAGCAGCACGGACAAGCCGCGTGAGGCGAGGGCGATGCCCAGCGGCAGGCCCACCCGGCCACATCCTCCGACCACGCAGACGTCCACGCCGGGAACGTCCAGGGAATCGGTCATCTCGCCTCGCAATCGCCTCGGTGCCACCGATCTGTGTCGGCTCTGTATCGGCTTGGTGTCGGCTCGTGCAGGTTACTGGTGAGTCAATCTCGGGTCTAGTGGCTACTTTGAACGCTGATTCAGCGGGTCGGACCAGGCCGGTTCGACCTGTTGATCGGCCCCGACCTGTCCAAAGGAGGGAGCCTGTGGCAACCTGCTGACGTGTCCTTGGCTCCGCAACCCGAGCGCAGTTCACCGCCTTCACTACCGAGCGGTAACCCGATTCCCGGGATCACTCTGTCCGTGACCGCCGTCGCCGCCGTGCTGATCACGATCAGCGTGGCCGCGCGAGCGATGATCGCGCACCGGGGATACCTGACATACGACGACTTCCCGCTCGTCTCGATGGCGGAGAAGAACGGGCTGAGCCCCGACTACCTCTTCGGTCTCTTCAACAACCACCTGATGCCGGCCGGTCAGTTGGTCACCTGGATGACGAACCAGGTCGGCGGGTTCAGCTACACGCCGTACCTGACCCTGCTGGTGGCCGCACAGTTCGCGGTGAGCATCGCGCTCTACCGGCTGCTGCACCTGATGCTGGAGCCCGGCTGGGCGGTGCTGGTGCCGCTGTCGATCTTCCTCTTCAGCCCGCTGACGCTGGAGGCCACCTCGTGGTGGGCGGTCGGGATCAACATGCTGCCGATGCAGCTGGCGATGATCCTGGCCGTCGGCGCACAGGTGAAATACATCCGGACCCGCCGGCCGAAACACCTGGTCACGCTGGGCCTGTCGATCGTGCTCGGGCTGGTCTTCTTCGAGAAGGCGCTGCTCGCGGTCGCCCTGGTCTTCCTGACCACGCTCTGCCTCTACACCCGGGGCGGGCCGTTCCGGTCGCTGTGGACCACGATCCGCCGCTGGTGGCCGTCCTGGGCGGTGCTGACCAACATCTCGGTGCTGTTCCTCCTCTTCTACCTGCTCCGGTCGACCTCCTCGCTGCGCCGGCCCTCCTCGGTGCAGGAGGTGATCACGTTCGTCACCCAGATGTTCGGCAACACGCTCTTCCCGGGCATGGTGGGCGGGCCGTGGCAGTGGATGGCGGCCGGCGACGGCGCCCCGGTCACCGCGCCGGTGGAGAGCATCCGCTGGGCCGCGACCGCGGTGGTGGTGCTGCTCATGGTGTTCACCGTGTGGCTGCGCGGCGCCGAGGCGGGGCGGGCGTGGCTGCTGATGTTCCTGTACACGGCGCTGGTGGCGGGCCTGCTCGGGGCCACCCGGCTCGGCTCGATCTACAGCGGGGTGGCCGGCGCGGTGCCCCGCTACATCGCCGACGTGATGGTGGTGGTGGCGATTGCGGCCGGCGCCGCGTTCTGCGGGGTGCGGCGCGAGGGGATCGAGGAGGCGGCCGCTCCGGCCCGGCCACGGGCCCGGTTGCTCACCGGCCCGCGGGCGCTGCCGGTGCTCGCCGTCGTGGTCGTGCTGCTGGGGGCCAGCGCCGGCCTGACGTCGATCCGGTTCGGCGACGAGTGGGCGATCAAGAAGGGCCGCGACTACCTGCTCACCGCGAAAGCGGAGCTGGCCGCCGCGCCGGCCGGCACCGTCTTCATGGACGGGACGGTCCCCGAGGACGTGGTGGGGCGGCTGTCCGCGCCGTACAACAAGCAGTCGGAGTTCTTCTCGCCGCTCGGCAAGGACGGCCCGATCTTCGTGATCCAGTCCCGTCAGCTGTCCGCCTTCGACGAGAGCGGGCACATCCGCCGGGCCTGGGTGAACGGGGTCTCCGCGCAACCCGGGCCGGTGCAGGGCTGCGGTTACCGGCTCACCGGGCCGCCGGTCACCATCCCGCTGAAGTCGAGCGTCTTCGACTACTGGTGGGTGGTCCGGATCGCCTACCTGAGCGACAAGAACGCCTCGGCGACGCTGCGGATCGGTTCCGGCGAGCTCATCCCGTTCGACGTGCACCAGGGCCTGAACGAGGTGTTCGCGCTGGCCTCCGGCGGCGGGAACACGATCGAGGTCGACCTGCTCGGCGACGGGGCCGGGGTGTGCACCGACGAGATCACCGTGGGCCAGGTCGTACCGGCCCCGGCGGGGTAGTGCGCGCGGGGCCGGTCCTCCACACGATCGCGGGCGCCGTCACGGCGGTCGTGCTCGCGCCGCTCGCTCTGCCCGGGTACGTGCTGCGCTACGACATGACGTTCGTGCCACGGCAGCCGATGACCTGGGAGATGGTGGCCCCGGCGGACGCGCTGCCGCGGGCCGTGCCCCTGGACGCCGTGGTGTCGGCCGCGAACGTGGTCGTGCCGGGCTGGCTGCTCCAGCGGATCGCGCTGGTGGCGATCGTCTACCTGGCGGCGCTCGGCGCGGCCCGGCTGCTGCCGACCGGACGGCTGCTGCCCCGGGTGGTGGCGGCGCTGGCCTTCGCGTGGACCCCGTTCCTGGCCGAGCGCCTCCTGCTCGGCCAGTGGGCGCTGCTTCTCGCGTACGCCTGCCTGCCCTGGCTGATCATCGCGGCGCGGGACGTGCGGGACGGCCGCAAGGGTGGCCTGCCCCGCCTGATCGTCGCGGCCGGGCCGGCCGCGCTGACTCCGACCGGCGGCCTGATCGCGCTGGTGACCGTGGCCGTGCTGCTGCCGCTGCGCCGGCGGGTGACCGCCGCCGCGCTGGCCGCGGTGACCGCCCTGAACGCGCCCTGGCTGGTGGCCGCGCTGACCAGCCCGGCCGGGGGAGCGTCCGACCCGGAGGGGGTGGCCCAGTTCGCGGCCCGCGCCGAGAACTGGGCGGGCACCCTCGTGGCCCTGCTCGGGACCGGCGGCATCTGGAACGCGCAGACCGTCCCGGCCAGCCGCGAGTCGGTGCTGGCCCCGCTGGTGACCCTGGTGCTGCTGGCGGTCGCGCTACCGGGCCTGCGGGAGCTGCGCCGCCGCCTGCCGGACGTCGCGGACCGGCTGTTCGTGCTGGCCGCCGGCGGGTTCGTGCTGGCGCTGGCCGGGATCACGCCGGCCGCCGGGCTGCTGGAGTGGGCGGTCGTGCACGTGCCGGGCGGCGGGCTGCTGCGCGACGGGCAGAAGTTCCTCATCCCGTACACCCTGGTCCTGGCCCTTGGGTTTGCTCTCGGCGCCGAGCTGATCGCCGCACGTCTCGCCCGCCGGTGGGATCCGGCCTCCGGCCGGGCCCTGCTCGCCGCGGCCGCGCTGCTGCCCGTCATGCTGCTGCCGGACCTCGCGTTCGGTGCGATGGGACAGCTCAAGCCGGTGCGGTATCCGGCCGATTGGGAGGCGGTGGCCAGACTGGTGTCGGCGGGTCCGGGCGAGGTGCTGTCCCTGCCGTTCGAGGGCTATCAGCGGTACGGCTGGGCCGGCGGCGTGGTGATCAGGGATCCGGCGCCCCGTTTCCTGGACGTGCCGGTGCTGATGAACGACGCCCTGCGGGTCGGTCCGGTGACCGTCGACGGCGAGAGCCCACGGGCCGGGGCGGTCGGCGCGCTGCTCGCCTCCGGCCGTCCCGCCAGCGCCGCCGGAACCCGCTGGGTGCTGGTGGCCGAGGGTGGCCAGAAGCTGGACAATTCCGTACTTTCGGGTCTGCGCCTGGTTTACGACGGTCGCTATCTTCAACTGTGGGAGAACCCGTCGGCGCCCGCAGTCCTCAAGGTGGCCGATTCCGGTCGCCGTGCTGCGGCCCTGGTCGCGCACCTGCTGGCGGCTTCGGTCGTGATCAGCGGGATTCTCTCCCTACTGCTACTGGGCAGTAGATCGTGGTACCGTCCGCGCACCTACCGAACCGGGGAGGAAAGATCATGGCCAAACTGGCCACGTTCATTGTTGCGACGTTCGCCGGGGGCATCCTCGGGGTCGTCGGAGTGTTCGCGGCGGCCAGCGCCCTGAACCCCTCCGCCGACCACGTCGCCAGCGTGAGCAAAGTCGACCCGCAGCAGGGTGCGGCGGCCTACGGCTCTCGCTGAGTAACAGAAAACAGCCGGTCAGCGCGTTGCGCTGGCCGGCTGTTTCCATTTCCGTCGTTCGAGCCGTCGAGCCGTCGAGCCGTCGAGCCGTCGAGCCGTCGAGCCGTCGAGCCGTCGAGCCGTCGAGCCGTCGAGCCGTCGAGCCGTCGAGCCGATCTTGCACGATTGTCCCCGCTTTGGGCGATCTTGCACGGTTTTTCACGTGGGGGCATGTATTTCCGTGCAAGAACCACTTTGCGGTGCGGACCTTGCACGCTTTTCCGCGCTGGGGGCGGTATTCGCGTGCAAGATCGGCTCTGGGGTGGACTTTCGTGCAAGATCCGCGCGGGTCCGAGTGGTCGGCGAGTGGAAGGCGCCCCGTGGCTGAGGGACTGCTGCTGCGGCGGGGCACCTAGGGTGGTGACCACCGCATTCAGCCCGGCGGGCGCGTTTCGGCCTGGAGCCGAACGGGGCTTGCGTGGGCAGCCACGGTTCTGGAGTAGCCGTACCAAAGCGGGTTTGTGAAAGACGCGGTCCTGCGGCTCGCTGGGCTCGTCTTGGGCGGCTGAGCGGGAGGGGCTGAGCGGGGGAGGGCTGAGCGGGAGGGGCGGGAGGCTAGTTGCGGACCGGTTCGTCGGCCGGGATCTGCTGGCCGCCGCCCAGCTGGCGGGCCACCACCTCGGAGAAGCCCTGGCCGGCCTTCTCCCAGGTGAAAGCGCTCGCGTGCACGGCCGCGGCCAGGCCCATCCCGGTCCGCCGGGAGGCGTCCAGGAGCAGCGCCCGCACCTGGAGGTAGAAGTCGTACTCGTTCTCCACGAGCACGCCGGTCTCCCCGTCGGCCATCGCGTCGGCCACCCCGCCCGCCGAGCGGAACGCCACCGACGGCGTGCCGCGGACGCCCGCCTCGACGATGGTCAGGCCCCAGCCCTCCTTGAGCGACGGCATCAGCAGCAGCCACGACCGGCACAGCAGCTCGTGCTTGTGCTCCTCGGTGACGAAGCCGGTGAACCGCACCCGGTCCTCGATCCCCAGGTCGGCGGTGAGCTGGAGCAGCGGCTCGTCCCACCAGCCCTGCCCGGCCACCACGAGTTCGATGCCGGGCAGTTCGGCGGCGAGCAGCGCGGTGGCTCGCAGAGCGAACTCGACCCGCTTGTGCGGCACCAGCCGGCCCAGCACCATCAGGCTCGGGTTGGCGCTGCGCGGATGCGGGGGACCGGTCACCTCGGGCGTCCCGTTGTGCACCACCGAGATCCGGTGCCGGTCCACTCCCAGCCCGACCAGCTCCTCGCGGGTCGACTCGGAGACCGTCACGTAGGCGCAGCGCCGGTAGACCCGGACCGCCAGCACCGACTCGATCCACCAGCCGATCCGGGCGATCCGCGGCCCGAACACCACCGGCCACTGCTCCCGGTGCACGTGGTGGACCAGCACGATCACCGGTTTACGAACATAGAGGCGGCTGAGGAACGGCATGCCGTTGCCCACGTCTATGATCAGGTCCGGTCGGCCGAGGCGACGTCGGGACAGTGGTCCGATGCCGAGGAAGCCGAGCAGGTAGGTGATGGCGGCCAGCAGGTAGACGGTGTGCCGTCCACCTCGGCGGACGATCCGCACCCCCTCCGGGGTGCTCTCCTCCGCCGGGGCGGTCCCGTGTGCCTGACAGAGCAGGGTCACGCGGTAACCGTGGCGCACCAGCTCGGTGGCCACCCGGTCCAGGTAGAGCTCTGAGCCCCCGCCCTCGGGGTGCTTGGTGTCGCGCCAGTTCATGAACAGGACGTGACCGCCGCAGGCATCCGTCATGGTCTACTCTGCCACCCCTACTAGCGAGTACGATTCGCGGTCGCGTCACACTAGGTCAGCTCTGGGAACGTACGCAACGGGCGCGTTACATCGGAAGGAGCCGCGTGAGCGAAGGGAGCCTCCGCTCGCGACCGGAGTTCTGGCCGGTCACGATGCTGAGCATCACGCTGATCGCGGTTCTCGCGGGATGGTCTGGATATACGTATATCGATCGAACCCGGAGCGATCCGCCGTGCTCGCAGCGGACCACGCTGCGGGTCGCCGCCGCACCGAGCATCGCCCCGCCGATCCGGGAGATCGCCTCCCGGCTCACCGCGCGCGACGAATGCCTCGACCTGATCGTCGAGGAGCGCGAGTCGGCGGATGTGCTGCGCGCGGTCGCGCGTACCGCCCCGGATTCGGCTGTCACGGTCTCCGGATCGGCTTCCGCGAGCCCGGCTGGAGGAAAGTCGGCCAGCGCGAGTGCCAGCGCGCCGACCGAATCGGCCGAACCGGCCCCCGACGTGTGGGTGCCCGAGTCGACCCTGTGGCTGCGCCGGGCCCGGTCGGCCGGCGCCTTCGGGGTGCCGGCCGAGGGCATCTCGGTGGCCACCTCCCCGGTCGTGCTGGCGCTCGACCAGACCACCGCCACCCGTCTGGCCGCCAAGAAACAGCTCACCTGGCCGAAACTGGTCGGCGCCGCGAAACTCCCGGTCCCGGTCGCCCTGCCCGACCCGGCGACCAGCCCGCTCGGCTTCGGCGCCCTGGTCGGCATCCGCAACATCGCCAAGGGCGACGCCCCCGGCACGGCGGGGATCATGCGGCGGCTCTCGCCGTACACCGTCTCCGTCGCCGGTGAGGCCGCCCCCGACCCGGTCGGGCCCGGCAAGGCCGAGACCGCGGTGATCAGCACCGAGCAGCAGGTCCTGTTCGCCGCCGACGGCGGGAAGAAGCAGGTCGCCGTCTACCCGGGGACCGCGGTGCCCGGGCCGGACTACCCGTACGCGGTGATCACCGCCGAGGACGAGCCGCGCGAGTACGCGGCCACCCTGCTGCGCGCCATGCTCGCCGGCAACGGGGCCTCGGTGATGACCGCCTACGGCCTGCGCACCCCGTCCGGCGCCGCGCCGGACGGCGTCGTCAGCGCCACGAAGATCCGCACCGGGACGTACGCGCCGGCCGCCCTGCCCTCCGAGACCGACGCCGAGGCGCTGCTCAACGCCTGGGGCGGGGTGCACATCAGCGCCCGCATGCTGGCCGTCTTCGACATCTCCGGCTCGATGGCCGCGGTGGTCCCCGGCTCGTCCGAGACCCGCATGCAGGCCACCGTCAAAGCCGCCCAGGACGGCGTGAAACTGCTGCTGCCCACCACCGAGCTGGGCATCTGGGAGTTCTCCACCGACCTGGACGGCAAACGCGACTACCGCGAGGTGGTCCCGGTCGGCCCGATCGGCCCGCGCCGCGAGGAGCTGATCCGCAAGGTCGGCCGGATGGAGGTCGAGCCGAACGGGCACACCGGCCTCTACGACACCGCGCTCGCCGCGTACCGGGACGCCACCCGCAACTGGACACCCGGCCGGATCAACATGGTGCTGATCCTGACCGACGGCACCGACGACAACGCGAGCGGCATCAAGCGCCCCGAACTCCTCCGTGAGCTGGGCGAACTCGTCGACCGCAAGCGCCCGCTGCCGATCCTGTTCATCGGTGTCGGCCCGGAGATCGACGCCGGCGAGCTCAACCAGATCGCCAAGGCGACCGGCGGTCAGGTCGCCCTCACCGAGAAGCCCTCGGGTATCCGACAGATCTTCTACACTGCGCTGGCCGAGTTCAGCTGCCTGCCTCCGAGGTGCCGCCGATGACCGCGACCCTGGAGCGGCCGACCCCTGTGACCAGCACACGGCCCCCGGTTCCGCCGGCCGGTCCCAGCCGGCACGTCCTCGCCGGCCTCGGCGCCGTGGTCCTGATCGTTCTCGCGTTCATCCAGCGGCCCGGCCGGATCACCTTCGACACCAAGCTCGACATGGCCGAGAACCCGATCGGCTTCATGGAACGGGCCCTGCACCTGTGGAACCCCTGGTCCGCCTCCGGCGAACTGCAGCAGCAGGCGTACGGCTACCTGTTCCCGATGGGCCCGTTCTTCGCCGCCGGTGACCTGCTCGGCGTGCCGCCCTGGATCACCCAGCGGGTCTGGTGCGCGCTGCTGCTCTGCGCCGCCTACTTCGGCACCCTGCTGCTGGCCCGCGCCCTGCGGATCGGCAACGACGCCGGCCGGATCGTCGGCGCGCTGGCGTACGCGCTGGCCCCGCGCATGCTCACCGAGATCGGCCCGCTCTCCTCGGAGATGCTGCCGGTCGTCTTTCTGCCCTGGGTGATGCTGCCGCTGGTCCGGGCCCGTCAGTTCGGTTCGCCGCGCCGGGCCGCCGCGCTGTCCGCGCTGGCCGCGCTCTTCATGGGCGGCATCAACGCGGCCGCCGTGGTGATGGCCCTGGTGCTGCCGGGCCTGTGGCTGATCACCCGCCGCTGGGACCGGCGCCTGTTCGCGCTGATGTTCTGGTGGGTGGTGTGCATCGTCGGGACCACCCTGTGGTGGATCGTCCCGCTGCTGCTCTTCGGCCAGTACAGCCTGCCGTTCCTGGACTTCATCGAGTCGTCCGGCACCACCACCGCGGTCACCTCGCAGTACCAGGCGCTGCGTGGCACCAACCAGTGGGTCGGCTACATCGTGCAGGGCGACCCGTGGTGGCCGGCCGGCTGGACGCTCGTCGACAACCCGGCCCTGATGGCCGCGACCGCCCTGGTCGCCGTGCTCGGACTGTGCGGCCTGGCGATGCGCGGCATGCCGGAGCGCCGCTTCCTGATCATCGCGGCGCTCACCGGCCTCGGCCTGCTGACCGTCGGCTACGTCGGCACCCTGGACAGCCCGTTCGCCCCGCTCGTGCGGGAGCTGCTGGACGGCCCGCTCGCCCCGCTGCGCAACGTGCACAAGTGGGAGCCGGTGCTGCGCCTGCCCGTCGTGCTCGGCCTCGCCTACCTGGCGAGCAAGGCGCTGCGCTGGCGCCGGGTGCCGCTGCGGGTGCCGGCCAGTCCGCTGGTCGCGCTGCTACTGGTCGTGGCGGCCGCCCCGGCCGGGATGATGCTGCTGCGCCCCGGGCCGGGCTGGTCCGAGATGCCGTCCTACTGGCGCGAGGCCACCGGCTGGCTCACCGACCAGAACGCACAGGCCCGCACCCTTGTGGTGCCCGGCTCCGGGTTCGCCCAGCACACCTGGGGCCGGACCGTCGACGAGCCGATCCAGCCGCTGGCCGGGGCGCCCTGGTCGACCCGTAACCAGATCCCGCTCAGCTCCGAGGGCAACATCCGGGTGATGGACACCGTCGAGGCGGTGCTCGAACAGGGCCGCGGCTCACCGGCGCTGGCCGAGTTCCTGGCCCGCTCCGGCTACAAGTACCTGCTGGTCCGCAACGACCTGGACCGGGCCGCGTCCGGGGCGCCACCGATCACCGTGGTGCGCGCCGCGATCGCCGGCTCACCCGGCCTCGACCTGGCCGCCGGCTTCGGCCCGCAGGTGGGCGCCGGTGGCGCCGGCCCGAGCCCGGTCGACGCCGGGGTGTCCGTTCCGGCCATCGAGATCTACCAGGTCACCACGGACGTCCCGCAGGTGTCGGCGACCACGCTGGCCGACGTCCCGGTGGTCAGCGGCGGCCCCGAGTCGCTGCTCGGCGTTCTCGAACAGGGCCTGATCGACGGGAGCCAGCCGGCCGTGCTGGCCGGCGACTCCACCGGCAAGCTCGGCCTGACCACGGGCGAGTCGTCGGCCCGCCCGATCGTCTCGGACGGCCTGCGCCGCCGCGAGGTCAACATCGGCCGGGTCCGGGACAACATCAGCCAGACCCTGACCCGCTCGGAGAAGACCAGGCAGGGCCGCCTGCGCGCGGACTTCCTGCCGTTCCAGGGCAAGGTGCACCAGACCGTCGCCGAATACCAGGGCATCCGCTCGGTGCAGGCGTCCAGCAGCGTCGGGTACGCCGACTCGATCAGCGCCACCGACCCGTCCGGGATGCCGTTCGCGGCCCTCGACGGCGATCCGGGAACGGCGTGGCGCTCCGACCCGTTCCAGTCCGGCGCCGGCCAGTGGATCGACGTCGAGCTGGGCACCGCCAAGCGGGTCACCGCGGTCACCGTCGACTTCTCCGAGGACCTGCGGGTCGCCGCCCCGGTCGCGGTGGTCCGGCTCACCACCGACCAGGGCATCGTGGACCGGCTCGTGCCGGAGACCCCGGGGCCGCACACGCTCTCCACGCTGCCCGGCCTCACCACCGCCGTACGCGTCACGGTCCTCGCCCTGCGCAGCGGCTACCAGGGCGCGGTCGCGCTGCGCGAGCTGGGCATCCCCGGGCTGGACGCGGAACGTGGCCTGCGCGCCCCGGACGACCTGGAGAGCACCGCCACCCCGTCGTACGTCTTCGCCCGTGACTCCCAGGAGCGCGGCGCGTGCTGGAACTCCCGCTGTGACCAGTTCCTGGCCCGCAACGGCGAGGAGCCGCTCGGGCTGGACCGCTACTTCACCACCCCGGCCGACGCCGCGTACGACCTGCGCCTCACCGCGCAGATCCGGCCGGGCGCGACCGTCCCGCTGAAGCTGCCGGTCCGTGCCTCCGCGTCGTCGACGCTGGCCGGTGACGTGAACGCCGGCGCCCAGGCGGCCGTCGACGGCGACCCGGCCACCGCGTGGCTGGCCGAGCCCACCGACGACGACGCCACGCTCACCCTGGCCTGGACCGGGAAACGCCGGATCGACCGGATCACGGTGACCGCGCCGGAGGCGCCGGCCGCGGCCCGGCCCACGAAGGTGTCGGTCCGGGTCAACGACAAGGTCACGGTCGCCGACATCGGGCCGGGTGGGCTCGTCACGTTCCCGGCGGCGAACACCGAGCGGATCGACGTCACCGTCGTCAACGCCGACCGGGTCATCTCCGACCCGCGCGGGCAGGGCTGGCCGGCCCCGGACGGGATCGCCGAGCTGACCGTCCCCGGTCTGACCGGGCTGCTCACCCCGGCCTCCGGCAGCACCCCGCTGGCCGCCGCGTGCGGCACCGGGCCGGCCGTGGAGATCGGCGGGGTCACCTACCCGACGTCGGTCTCCGGCACGCTCGGCGACGTCCGGTCCGGCCGGGATCTGCCGGTGACGATCTGCGACGACTTCGCGGTGGACGCGGTCCAGCTCCCGGCCGGTGACCAGCACCTGCGGACCAGGGCGTCGGCGGCGTTCGTGATCGACACGGCCACGATCGTCCCGGACGGCTCACCCGTCGCGGCGGCCCCGGCGGCCACCCACCGGGCGGTCACGGTCGAGAAGTGGGACGCCACCGCGCGGACCGTCACGGTCGCCGCCGGCGAGGCGTCGCTGCTGGTCGTGCCGGAGAACCACAACGCCGGCTGGGCCGCCACGCTGAACGGGCAGGAGCTGCGCCCGGTCCGGGTGGACGGCTGGCAGCAGGCGTTCGTCGTCCCGGCCGGCGAGGGCGGCTCGGTGATCTTGCGCTTCACCCCGGACGAGCCGTACCGTACCGGCCTTGCGGCTGGTGCGGGATGCATCCTGCTGGTCGTGATCCTGGCGTTGCTTCCGGTCCGCCGGCGTGCCGTCGCGGCGGGTCCGCCGCCGGCCCGCGGCTCCGGCCGGGCCTGGTGGATGTTCGTGCCGCTGATGATCCTCGCGGTCGTCCTCGGCGGCCCGGCGGGCGCGGCGCTGCTGCTGGCGGCGCTCATCGTGCGGCAGGTGCGGCCACGCTGGCTGCCACCGCTCGCCTTCACGGCCGCCGCGGCGGGCATCGGGATTGCGGTCGGTGGACGGCTGCTGGGACACGGTCAGGAATGGGCGTACGGCGCCGCGGTGCAGCTGGCGATGCTGGCGGCCGCGTGCGCGGTCGCGGCCGCCGCGGCACCGTCCGCGGGTAGGCCGGAGAGGGAGATATCCGTGGACGACCAGCCGATCGTCGAGCACCGGGCCACACTGGGCCGGTCGGTGCGGCTGTTCCGCACGTTCCTGGTCGAGCAGAGCGACCCGGACCGGTTCTACTCGCTGCTCGCCGAGGACTCGGTACGCCAACTCGGCGCCTATGTCGACCTGAACCGGGCCCGGGTGCTCGACGTCGGCGGGGGGCCCGGATATTTCGCCTCCGAGTTCGAGAAGGCCGGCGCTTCGTACCACGGTCTCGACCCGGCTGTCGGTGACTTCGCCGACGCCGGGGCCAAGGTCGCCGGTATGGTCCGGGGCAGTGGCACCAATCTGCCGATCCGGACCGGCTCGCTGGACGTCTGCTACTCGTCGAACGTCCTGGAGCACGTCTCCGAACCGGAGAAGATGCTCGACGAGATGGTCCGGGTGACCCGCCCGGGCGGCACCGTCTTCGTGTCTTTCACACCGTGGTGGTCACCGCACGGCGGACACGAGACGGGACCCTGGCACCTGCTCGGCGGAGAGCGCGCTCGACGCCGTTACCTGCGGAAATTCGGTCGCGAGCCGAAGAACCGTTACATGGAGACGCTCTTCCCGGTCAGCGCGGCGCGAATGATGCGCTGGGCCCGGGCTGCCCGCCGTGCCGGCGCTGTCACGGTGGTCGATGTGATTCCGCGGTACCACCCCTGGTGGGCCCAGTGGGTGGCCTCGGTGCCGGTGCTCCGGGAGGTCGCGACGTGGAATTTCACGGTCGTGTTCCGGCGCGAAGGCGAGTCGGTTTCAACAATCGTTCAGGAAGATGTGGCAAGGGTCTCGCTTCCTGATGTGACTCAGTAGTAACCTCCTGCAAGCTCGGCATACATCTCACCTGCCGCAATTTCGTTTCCATCCTCGTGGAGGACATATGAAGTCCCGCGTCATCGGCACCGTGCTGTTCGGTTTCGGCGTCTTGGCGCTGGTGTTCGCCGGCGGCCTTGCTTTCGTCGTGGCGCCGTCAGCAGCTCAGCTCCCGTACGACATGGAGCTGACCCAGTCGGTGGCCGAGGCGTCGAACGCCCGGTTCATGCAGATCACCAATGGCCAGGTCGTCGTCAACAGCGGCACCCTGCGCTCGACGGTCACCGTTCAGCCCGACGCCGGCTCGACCGCCAAGCTCAGCGGTGACCTGGACGGCACCGCGCTGGTCTGGGTGGCCGGCCAGCAGGTCCAGCGCACCGACACCTCCGACCTGGTCAGCGCGTACAGCACGTCGCTCGCGGTGGACCGGAAGTCGGGCGCCGCGCAGGACTGGACCGGCCAGTGGCTGGACACCGGCGGCGAGCGCGAGGCCGTCAAGTACTCGGGCCAGGTCTACAAGTTCCCGTTCGGCACCGAGAAGAAGACCTACCAGATCTTCGACCGGGACATCCTCGCCGCCAAGGACGCGGTCTTCGTGAAGACCGAGGAGATCCAGGGCCTGGAGACCTACCAGTTCCAGCAGACCCTCACCGACGAGACCCAGAACGTTCCGGCCGACCGCCTCTCGGTGATCCTCGGCGCGCTGCTGCCCGGCGCCACCGACGGCTCGGTCAAGTACAGCAACGTCCGTACCGTCTGGGTGGAGCCGAAGACCGGCGCCTACATCAAGGTGCAGGAGCAGCAGAAGAAGCAGCTCGTCTCCACCGACGGCCGCTCGGTCGACATCCTCGACGCGAACTTCGCCTACACCGACGAGACCGTCAAGAAGTCCGCTGACACGGCCAAGGCGAACGTCAGCAAGCTGAACCTGGCCGGCGTCTGGGGCCCGATCGGCCTCGCCGTGCTCGGCCTGGTGCTGGCGATCATCGGCGGCATCCTGGTGACGCGCTCCGGCAAGCCGGAGACCGTCGCGGTTCCGGGCCAGTGGGCCGGCACCCCGCGGCACGCCGCCAAGGAGGACGACGACGAGGCGGAGACCACCCAGGTCACCTCGGACAAGGCCTGACCCTTCGACGAAAGCCCGCACCGTCGTCGCTCCTGACGACGGTGCGGGCTTCTTCGTGTCTCACAACGCCCGGCCCGGTGACGTGACCTTCGGGTAATCGGCGACGCACTTTCAAGTGACCACATGGAAACCGGGGCTTTCTAGGTTGGTGAGTAGGTCAAACGTCTGAAGGGGTGTCCGTGGCTGCCGATGTCACCCAGGTGCGAACCGTGTGCGGGTACTGCGGCGTCGGCTGTGGGATGGTGCTCGACGTAGCGCGCCAGGACGACGGCCCGCTGAAGGTGATCAAGGCGAGCGGCGACCGGAACCACCCGGCGAACGCGGGACGCCTCTGCACCAAGGGCGCGACCAGCGCCGACCTGCTCGCCGCGACCGGCCGGCTGGACACCGCCCTGGTCCGCGCCGACCGGGGCGCCACCCCGGCGCCGCTCGGCGTGGACGCCGCGATCAGCGAGACCGCCCGCCGGCTGCGCGCCATCGTCGACGAGCACGGCCCGGACGCCTTCGCCATGTACGTCTCCGGCCAGATGACCCTGGAGGCCCAGTACCTGGCGAACAAGCTGGTCAAGGGCTACCTCGGGACGAACAACATCGAGTCCAACTCGCGGCTGTGCATGGCCAGCGCGGGCACCGGCTACAAGCTGTCGCTCGGCGCGGACGGGCCGCCCGGCTCGTACGACGACCTCGACCACGCCGACGTGTTCCTGGTGATCGGCTCGAACATGGCCGACTGCCACCCGATCCTCTTCCTGCGGATGATGGAGCGGGTCAAGGCCGGCGCCAAGCTGATCGTCGTCGACCCGCGGCGTACCGCCACCGCCGAGAAGGCCGACCTGTTCCTCCAGATCCGGCCCGGCGCCGACCTGGCGCTGCTCAACGGCCTGCTGGCGCTGATCACACCGGACCTGGACTTCATCGAGGCGTGGACCGAGGGCTGGGCGGCGATGCCCGAGTTCCTGGCCGACTACCCGCCGGACCGGGTCGCCGAGCTGACCGGGCTCGCCGAGGACGACCTCCGGACCGCCGCGCGGTGGATCGGCACCGCCGGGAACTGGGTCAGCCTGTGGACCATGGGCCTCAACCAGAGCACCCACGGGACCTGGAACACCAACGCCCTGATCAACCTGCACCTGGCGACCGGCGCGATCTGCCGTACCGGCAGCGGCCCGTTCTCGCTCACCGGCCAGCCCAACGCGATGGGCGGCCGCGAGATGGGCTACATGGGCCCGGGGCTGCCCGGCCAGCGGTCGGTGCTGGTGCCGGCCGACCGCGAGTTCACCGAGACGGTCTGGGGCGTGCCGGCCGGCACCCTGCGCACCGAGGTCGGCAAGGGCACCGTCGACATGTTCGAGCAGATGGCCGCCGGAAAGATCAAGGCCTGCTGGGTCGTCTGCACCAACCCGGTCGCCTCGGTCGGCAACCGGAAGACGGTCATCGCCGGGCTCGAGGCCGCCGAACTGGTGATCACCCAGGACGCGTTCGCCGAGACCGAGACGAACGCCTACGCCGACATCGCGCTGCCCGCGGCCATGTGGTCCGAGGCCGACGGCATCATGATCAATTCGGAGCGGTGTCTCACCCTCGTGCATCCGGTGGTCCCGGCGCCGGGCGAGGCGCTGCCCGACTGGCAGATCATCGCCCGCGTCGCGGCCGAGATGGGCTACCGCGAGGCCTTCACCTACGGTTCAGCCGCCGAGATCCTCGAGGAGATCAAAAGCTTCGCAAACCCGCAGACTGGGTACGATCTCCGCGGCGTCACCTACGAACGTCTGGCACAGGGCCCGGTCCAGTGGCCCGCTGCCCCCGGTGGCCCGGACCGGAACCCGATCCGCTACCGCACCGCCGACGGTGGCCTGCGTTTCGCCACCCCCAGTGGTAAGGCGGTATTCCACGCCCGCCCGCACACCGACCCGGCCGAGCTGCCCGACGACGACTACCCGTTCGTCCTCAACACCGGCCGCCTCCAGCACCAGTGGCACACCATGACCAAGACCGGAAAGATCGCGAAGCTGAACCGGCTCAACCCGAAGCCGTTCCTGGAGATCAACGCGGTCGACGCCGAGTGGTACGAGATCGCCGCCGGCGACCTGGTGGAGATCGCGTCCCGCCGCGGACGGGCCGTGCTGCCGGCCGTGGTCACCGACCGGGTGCTGCCCGGCGCCGTCTTCGCGCCCATCCACTGGAACGACCTGTTCGGTGAGTACGTCAGCGTCAACGCCGTCACCAGCGACGCCGTCGACCCGATCTCGTTCCAGCCGGAGCTCAAGGTGTGCGCGGTCTCGCTGACCCGGGTCGCCGCCGCCCCGCCGCCCGATCCGGCTGGTTCTGGTGCTCCGGCCGGGTTCGCTCAGCCCACCGGGCACTCCATCGCCGAGGCGGCGCTGTCCGTGGAGGCCAACGCGGTGCTCGCCCGGCTCGGGCTCGACCCGGCCCCGCCCGTGCTCGACGAAGGGCAGCGACGGTACCTCGCCGGGTTCCTGGCCGGAGCCACGTCACGGCCGGTCCCGGCGGCGCTGCCGGCCAACGCTCCGTTCGATCCGGCCACCGCCATGTGGGTCAACGGGCTGCTCGCGGGGGTGCTGTCAGCCGTACCGCAGCCGGGTGTTGATCTTGCCGTTGATGGGCCGGCCACGGCTCGTCTGCAGGTGCTGTGGGCCTCGCAGACCGGCAACGCCGAGGATTTCGCGCGGACCGTGGCCGGGCGTCTCGCCGAGACCGGGCGGCAGGTGAGCGTGATCGGCATGGACGGGCCGGCCGCCGACCTGCTCGATCCCGGCGCTGACGTGCTCGTGGTGACCAGCACGTTCGGCGACGGCGACGCGCCCGACAACGGGAGCACCTTCTGGGATTCGCTCGCCGGTGACGGGGCGCCGCGGCTCGACGGGCAGCGTTACGCGGTGCTGGCCTTCGGCGACTCCAACTACGACGACTTCTGCGGACACGGGCGGCGTCTCGACGAACGGCTCGCCGAACTCGGCGCGGTCCGGCTGGCCCCGCGCGCCGACTGCGAACCGGACTTCGAGGAGACAGCGGACGGCTGGCTCGCCTCCGTCCTGACCGCCCTGACCTCCTCCCCGGCCGTTCCTGCCGCCCCTTCAGCCGCGCCTGTTCCTGCCGCCCCTTCGGTCGAGCCCGGTTTGGCCGCTCCTTTGGTCGAGCCTGGTTCGGCTGCCCCTTTGGTCGAGCCTGGTTCGGCTGCTCCTTTGGTTGCGCCTGTTTCGGCCGCCCCCGCTGTTGCGCGCTTGAAGGTGGCGCCGGTGACGGCGTCGCTCGTCGGCAACCGGCTGCTCAGCCGGCCCGGGTCGGCCAAGGAGGTCCGGCAGTTCACCTTCGACACCGGCGGGATGCTCGACTACCGGGCCGGTGACGCGCTCGGCGTCTGGCCGGTCAACTGCGGCGACCTGGTCACCGAATGGCTCGACGTGACAGGCCTGCCCGCCGGCACCGTGATCGCCCTCGACCGGATCGGCGACGTGACCCTCGGCGACGCGCTGACCAGACACCTCGACATCACCCGGATCACCACCGACCTGCTGCGGTTCGTCGCCGAGCGCAGCGGCTCCGGCCACCTCAAGACCCTGCTGCGCGCCGACAACAAGGGCGAGCTCGCAAAATGGACCTGGGGCCGGCAGGCCGTCGACGTGCTCGCCGAACACCCGATCGACGTCACCGCCCAGGAGCTGGCCGGCGTCCTCAAGAAGCTCCAGCCACGCCACTACTCGATCAGCTCGACCCCGGTCACCGACCCCAACCTGGTCAGCCTCACCGTCTCGGTGGTCCGCTTCGACAACCACCGGGGCCGCTCCCGCAAGGGCGTCTGCTCCACTCACCTGGCCGACGCCCCGGCCGGCGCCGACGTGCCGGTCTTCGTGCAGAAGGCGCCCCACTTCCGGATCCCGGCCGACCCGAACACGCCGATGATCATGGTCGGCCCCGGCACGGGCGTCGCCCCGTTCCTCGGCTTCCTGCACGAACGGCAGGCCACCGGCGCGCCCGGCGGCAACTGGCTGTTCTTCGGCGAACAGCGCAGCGCCACCGACTTCTACTACGCCGCCGAACTGGAGGCCCTCCGCGCCGACGGCATCCTGAGCCGCTTCGACGTGGCGTTCTCCCGCGACCAGCGATCCAAGATCTACGTCCAGGACCGGATGCGCGAGAAGGGCGCCATGCTGTGGGCCTGGCTACAGGCGGGCGCCCACTTCTACGTGTGCGGCGACGCCAGCCGGATGGCCCGCGACGTCGACCAGGCCCTGCACGACATCGCCGTCAACCACGGCCGCCTCGACGCGGACGCCGCCACCGCCTACGTGAAGCAGCTGACCACCGAAAAGCGCTACGTCCGAGACGTCTACTGACCCCGCCGCCCGCCGCCCGCCGCCCGCCGCCCGTCGCCCGTCGCCCGTCGCCCGTCGCCCGTCGCCCGTCGCCCGCCGCCGGCTGTCCGCTGTCCGTCGCCCGCCGCCGGTCGCCGGTCGCCCGTCGCCGGCTGTCCGCTGTCCGTCGCCCGTCGCCGGCTGTCCGTCGCCCGTCGCCCGTCGCCGCCCGTCGCGGCCCGCCGCTGTCCGTCGCTCGCTGCCCGCCGTCCGCCGTCCGCCGCCTCGTGGATCTTGCACGATTCTCCACGTCGGCGGCGATCTTGCACGATTCTTCTTGCCCCGGAGTCTTGTTCGTGAGCATGGATGCGGCGCTCGACAACGCTCGATGGGGTGATTCGTGCGTACGGGATACCGCCGCAAGGTTCGATCAGCAAATACTGATGAATGCCGCTGCACTTCCTGGGCCCGGATGGGCCGTTGCCGGCCCCGATGGAGCGAACCGCCGCTGACGACCCGTTGTTGTGGTTGCTGATGGACGTGGTGGACGACTGTGACCTGTCAATATTCGAGGGCTCCTACCGTGCCGACGGCTCCGGCGGCCGGCCCTACGATCCACGATTGCTGCTGGTCAGCATGCTCTGGTGCTACCAAAATCAGATCCGGTCACCATCCGCGATCGCCGGCGCCTGCCGGACGCATATCGCGTTGCGGGTGTTGTGGGGAGGCGCACGGACACCGTCACGATCCACGATCGAACGGTTCCTGCACCGTCATCACGACGGCTGGGCTCAGTTCAACATCGACGTCCTGAAACTCTGTGACCGGGCGGGACTGCTCGACGTGTCCACCACCGCCACCGACAGCACCCCCGTCGCGGCACCGGCGGCACGGACCGCCAACCAGAGCCGGGCCCGTATCCGGCTGAAGATCAGCGAGACCGAACACGCCCTCGACCAGATCATCGCGCGGGTCGCCGCGCAGGGCGCCGCCGCCGAAGCCGGCCAGACCGGCACCTTCATCGACGAAAGCTGCGGAGACCTGCTACGCCAGGAACAACAACTGCGACGCCGCCTGACCCGACTGCGCGCCGCTGAGACCAGCGCGGACCAGAACGACCCGGACCGCTCCCGCTCACCACCCCGGCAAGCCCTGCTCGATCGCATCGAACACCACCGCCAGGGCCTGCACACCATGACCACCGCCCAGCAACAAGCCTGCGACATCTACCAGGCAAAAGCCGCCACCGGCCGCAAACCCCGCGGCCCCGCACCCCGGCTACCAGCTGACCACCCGAACATCCGCAGGAAGCAAGCCACCCTCGACAAGGCCATCGCCAAGCTCGCCACCCTCACTGAGCAGCAACCACCCACCAAACCCACCCGCGCCAACCTCACCGTCCCCGCCAGCAGAATCCTCAAAGGCAAGAACATGACCAGGTGGGTCCAAGGCGACCTGCTCACCATCACCACCGGCAGCAACCAGATCATCCTCGCCGCCCAGCTACCAGACACCGGCAACGACCACCGAACCCTGCACCCCCACCTCGCCGTCGTCGCCGACAACTGCCGCCGAGCCGGGATCACCACACCCATGACCCGCCACCTCGCCGACGCCGGCTACGCCTCCGAAGCAGTCTTCACCACTCCCACCCCTACCGGCGGCACCCTCTACATCGCCGTCACCAACGAGTACGACCAGACCAGCGCCAACCCACCCACCCCCGACGACAGCAACACCCCCGGCCGCCGGGAGATGACCGAACGCCTCGCCACCACCGAAGGCAAAGCCGTCTACCGCCGCCGCACCCCGATGATCGAGCCGGTCTTCGCTCATCTCCTCCGCAACGACCGCCGCCTGCACACCCGCGGCCCCACCAGACACACCGAAGTCATCGTCCTCGCAGCCGCACACAACACCAAGAAATACATACGAGCGAAACAACCCTCACGAGTGATGACAAAAGCTCACTAACACTCAAGAACAAGACTCCCCGAGGCGCATTAACGTGCAAGAACAACTTCGCGGCGTGAACCTTGCAAGGATCTTCCCGCCGGGGCACGAAATTGCCTGCAAGATCGGCCCGTGGGTGCAGATTCGTGCAAGATCCACGAAGCCCGGTGAGCTGCCGCGATCAACGAAGCGCGGAAGATCGTGCAAGATCTTCAAAGCACGACAATCATGCAAGATCCACGAAGCGCCACAATCGCGCAGAAAATACGCAGTACAGACAAATCGTGCAAGATCTACGAAGCATGGGCAATCTTCCAAGATCAATTAAGCGCGGACAACCGTGCAAGATCTTCGAAGCGTAGCGAATCTTGCAAGATCTACGAGGCGTGGCGGATTTGCAAGATCTACTAAGGCGGCCGTGCCCCCGCCGGCCGCCTCGACCGTGATCGCGACAGCGGTGAGGGCCGGCCCGGCTCAGGCCATGCCGCTGATCGCCGACCGGAGGCGGGCCAGATCCCGGCGGCGCTGTTCCATGGTGGTGGCGATACCGACGAGCAGCAGACCGCCGACTGCGAGCGGCACCCACCGAGGCACCAGATCCCAGAACTGGATGAGCTCGTGCAGCGCGACGAGCAGCAACGTCCCGCCGCCGGTGACGACGGGGGCTTGGAGGCGGGCCCGGGCGCCGACGACCAGCACCGCCAGCGCGCCCATGCCGAGGAGCAGCCGCCGCAGGTAGTGCGGTTCGTCGGCGGTGCTGTTCGCGATGACGGCAAGGGTGGGCAGGAACGCCGCCGCCAGCGAGGCGCCGTAGGCGTTCCAGGACGACAGTTCGGGCCGGCCCCGGCGGGCGAACCAGCCGGCGGCGAGGGCCAGCAGCGCGGCCGGCAGGGTGTAGATCTCGGTGGTCTCGACGTCCCGTGAGGTGAGCAACAGCCACCAGCCGGCGAGCGCCACCGAGCCCGCGGCGATCCCATACCCGAATCGCCGGGTCTCGCCGGGCCGCAGCGCACGAACCGTGAGTACCAGCGCCCACAGTTTGCACACCACCGCCGCCCACAGCAGGCTTTCTGTGAGGAGCACCGCCACCAGCGCGGACGCGTGCCCGACGACGAGCGGCGCCCAGGCTTCCGCGGGCCGCCGGCCGGCCAGAACCCATTCGAGACCCACGACCGCGGCCGCTGCGGCGAGGACGAACAGCGGCGGTTCGACGAGGGCGAGATCAGCCAGGGTGTACGCGACGACGACCACCGAAACGGACCCGGCCGCCCAGCCGGCGACCCGATCGAGTTCCACCCGCCCGAAGGCGCCGGTGACCAGCCCCGCCACCAGGACGAGTGTGAACGCCGCGATGGTCGCCCCGTGCCCCGCGGCCGACCCGGCCACCCCGGCCGCGGCCAGCGCCCCGAACAGCACCGTGAGCAGATTCCCGGCGGTGTGCCGGGCGGGCGTCAGGGCGACCGCGAGCAGCCCGCTCAGCCCGGTGACCAGCCCGGCGATCGGAACCGCCGGCCAGGCCGCCCCGCTCGCCGCGAAGACCAGAGGCACGAGCACCGCGACGAACGGCACAGCCGCGCAGGCAGCCACCACCCGAGCCCGAGCCGGCTCGTCCCAGCCCCGGGCACGCCCGACGGCCGGGGAGAGCATCCCAGCGGCCGGGGACGCCGTGCCGGTGAGTGGCTCGCCAGGTCCGGAGTGGGTGGTCGCGGAGTCCGAAGTGGCCGTCCCGGCCGACGCGGAGGCCATGACGAGCGAACCGGTCCGGGCGAGCAGCCAGCCACCGCCCGAGGCCGCGAGCCCGGCGCCGGCAAGGGCGGCGACGCTGGACCAGGCGACCGCCGACTGCTGCGGCGGAAGACCGGACCAGATGTCGCGGAGGGCGGTCCAGGGTTCGAGGAGCACGACGGCCAGGTCCATGGCGGTGAACGCGAGCAGCGCCAGCCCGGGCAGCATCGCGGCGATGGCGCCGGCCACGGTACGGGCGGCGGGGATCGGCAGCAGCGTGACGATCAGCAGGAGTGCCGCCGCCGAGTAGAGCACCGCGGGGTCCGAGCCCGCCGACGCCCAGACCGGCGCGAAGCCCACCACCACGAGCGCGACGCCGAGCGTCTGCTGGCCGTAGACCGGAAGCCGCCGGTGCACCACATGCGCGACGAGGCAGAGCAGCACCGCCACGCCGAGCGTGACCCGGACCCGCCAGGTGACCGGAACCTCCGCCGCGAACAGCACCAGCCACACCGTCGCCGGGACGGTCAGGAGGCCGGCAACCATCGCCCCGGCTCCCACGTCGGCGTTCCGGGCCGAGTTGCGCAGAGCGAGGGCGGCGCCGACGCCGAGCACCGTGACGACCCCGGACACCGCCGCGATGACGTCCACGTTCCCGAACCCGGTGATCACCGCATGCATCACGCCGGCCAGGCAGAACATCACCCGGTATCCGACGTCGTCCAGTGTGCGGGCCCGGGCGGCGAGCCCCAGCGCGACCGCGGCGACGACCAGACCGGCCACCGTGGCCGCCCACCAGACCAGCCCGAACGCCGGCGGAACAAGCAACCCCACCGCAGCGAGAGCGGTCAGGCCCAGGTTCGCGAGGGTCCGGCGGGGCAGCATCAGCGCGTACGCGAAAGCGGTCACCACAGCCGCAACCACGAGATCCGCCCCGGGCCCGTCGACGCCCCGGCCGAGTGGCGCCCCGAACACCGGCCGCGCCGCCTCGACGCTGCGAACAGCGCCCGCAACCGCAGCGACGAGCACCGTGCCGGCCGGCGCCACCGCAACGATCAGCGCCCCGATCCACGCCCCGAACCCGACCTCACCCCGTACCCACCCAGCCGCACCCGATCCCCCCAAATAGGCCGAAATGGGAGAGGGGGGTGGGGCCGAGGCGGAAGAGGGCGTTGCGGAGGAGGGCACGGCGGAAGAGGGCGTTGCGGAGGAGGGCACGGCGGAAGAGGGCGTTGCGGAGGAGGGCACGGCGGAAGAGGGCGTTGCGGAGGAGGGCGCGGTGGAGGAGGGCGTGGTGGAGGAGGGCGTGGTGGAGGAGGGCGTGGTGGAGGAGGGCGTGGCGGTGGAGGAGGGGGCGGGTGTGGTGGTGGAGGAGGGCGTGGCGGAAGAGGGCGCGGCGGAAGAGGGCGCGGCGGAGGAGGGCGGCAGGTCGGCGGTGGAAGGGGCCGTGGATGCCGCCGGGGCGATGAACGGCCGGGTCCGGGGGAGCAGTGCGGTTGCCGCGGCCAGGATCAGGGCGACCACCGCGAGCCGGCTGGCCTGCCATTCCGAGCCCTGGAAGTCGATCGGAAGTGTCCACGCCCAGCGCGCGCCGGCGAACCCCGCCACCACGACCACGAGACCGGCCGCGAACGCCTGCGCGAGCGGCTTCCGGGCCGTCGACGCCCAGACCAGCAGCAGGATGAACGGCAGGAGCAGCGCCATCCCGGCGGCCGCGGCCGGGCCGGGCCGGTCGGTGAGGGCGAGATCGCGAAGGGCGACGAGCGCGCCGGCCCCGCCGGCGACAGAGGCGCAGAGGGCGGCGATCCCGGTGAGCTCCGCGGCCCGGAACCGTAGGACCGCCAGATCCAGCGCGGCCGTGCCGGTGAACGCCAGCGACCACCAGACGAGATCGGCGTCTGCCGCCGTGGCCACCAGCGGAAGCACCGGCTGCCCCATGAGCAGGGCTGCGATGCGCGGTCCACGGAGCTTCGTCAGATACGCGTATCCGGCCGCGACCGCCGCCGTGAACGTGAGGACCGCGGCCGCGTACCCCCAAGGGTCGAGGAGCCGCACCCACAGGAAGTCGACCGCCCACGCCGCATAACCGTCGAGAAGGATCATGAGCAGGCCGACGGCCGCGAGGGTTTCCGCGGCGGCGGTGAGGCCGCGCCGGACCGCGAAGGGTGGCACCGCGAGCACCGCGACGGTGGCCCCGGCGAGCAGCAGCGCCCGGCCGGTGACGCCGACCTGCGCCCAGGCGACGGCGGTGAACACGGCGGCCGCCACGATGAGCAGCAGCCCGCCGATGGTGAACAGGACGTTCTGCACGGTGAGCGTGCTGAGGCGGGGTTCGGCCGGGGGCGCGGGCCGGACCGGCGTGAGCGGGGGTGGGGGAGTGGGCGTCCGGGCGGCGACGACCCGGGCGGCGGTCTGGTTGCGGACGGCCCGGGTGTCGTGGAACCTGCGCTCGAGGGCGGCGACCTGAGCCCGTGCGTCGTGCAGTTGCCGGGTCAGGTCGGCGAGCTCCGTGTCGAGCCGGACGACCTCGGCGGCGTCGTCGTCCGGGCCGGCGCCGCAACCGGGGCATCCGGTGTCGAGGGAGGCGGTGGCGCCGCATCGTGGGCAGGGATACGAGGTGGTCACGGCCGTCCCGAACGGAAGAGCGAGCAGGGAACGTCAGCTTTGCTCATCGATGCAAGTCCGGGTAGGAGGTTTCCCGGCCGTAAACAATGTTGCTCCAGGTCTTCACTAACCGAATGGCATTCGGTTAACGTGGCGCCACTTCGGATGACGAGGACCCGTAACTTCAGCTGCTGCTCCTGGTGAACACGCCGGGCGCGATAGGTGTGGTCACCCTCCAGGCGCTCACCTCGGCCGCCGTCCTGGCGTACTTCCTGCGCCGCCGCGGCGTCTCCGGCGCCCGGGTCGCGATTGCCGCCGGCGGGCTCGCGCTGATCCTGCTGAGCATCGTGCTCTACCTGCTCATCGACAACGTCGCCCTGCTCACCGGCGCCGCCTTCGGCACCAACGCGGCGCTGGTGGCGGTGGTCCCGGTGGTCCTCGCGGCGGGCGTCGCCTGGGCTTTCAAGATCAAGATCAAGAGCCCGTCATCGTACGGGCGAATCGGCGGCGAAGAGGTCCGGGCGATGAACCCCGTCCCGTCCACAGCGGTACTCGACAACGAGAACCGTCGCACGGAGGAGAGCCACGCGTGAGCGCCGCCGATCTGATCCTGATGGCCGACCGGATCCACACCATGTCCGGTGACTCCGCCCCCACCGCGATCGCCATGGCCGGAGGTGTGATCACCGCGCTCGGCGACCGCACCGATGCCCGCGACTGGCGCGCCCCGCACACCGAGGTCGTCGACCTGGGCGGCGCCACCATCACCCCGGGCCTGGTCGACGGGCACTTCCACCCGGTGATGGGGATCGGCCTCACCCGTGGCGTGGACCTGTCGTCCGTACGTACCGTCGCAGGTTTGAAAGCCGCCTTGCGCACCGCGGACGTGGCGCCGGGCGGATGGCTGGAAGGCTGGGGTCTCGATCCGAACGCCTTCGAAGGCGGCCCGATCACCCACGCGCCGCTGGTCGAGGCGGTCGGCCCGGACGTCCCGGTGTTCCTGCTGCTCTTCGACGCGCATTCGGCCCTGGTCAGCCCGAAGGCGCTGGCCATGGCCGGGGTCGACGGGCCGCGCGGGTTCGCCTCCGGCGCGAGCGTGGTCTGCGACGCCGACCGGGTCCCGACCGGGCACCTGCTCGAACTGGAAGCCCTCGGCCTGGTCCGCGCCCTGCTGCCGGACGATGCCCCGGCCGAACGCCGGGCCCGCCTCAGCGATCTGCTGCGGCGGATGGCGGCGTGCGGGCTGACCGCGGCGAACGCGATGGACTTCGAAGCCGACTCGCTCGACCTGTTCCGGGCCCTGGAGGACGACGGTGAGCTGCCGGTCCGCTGGCGGTGCGCGCCGTTCGTGATGCCCGGAACCGGCCGCGACGGGCTCGACGCGGTGCTCGCCCAGCAGCGCCTGTCCGGCCGTCGCTGGCAGGTGCAGGGCGCCAAGTTCATGATCGACGGCACGATCGACGGCGGCACCGCCTGGCTCGACGAACCCGACACCCACGGCGAGTCGACCGCCTGCTTCTGGCCCGATCCGCGCGACTACACGGCGGCCGCGTCCGTCCTGGCCGCCCACGGTGTCCCGCTGGTCACGCACGCCATCGGCGACGCCGGCATCCGCTACGTGCTGGACACCTACGCCGAGGTCGCCTCGACCGGGGTCCCGCACCGGATCGAACATCTGGAGACCATGCCGTCCGAGCTGATCGGCCGGTTCGCCGAACTGAACGTGACCGCCAGCATGCAGCCCACCCACTGCACCAGCTACACCCGGGCCGACCACAGCGACAACTGGTCCAGCCGCCTCGGCAAACGCCGGGCCGACCGTGCCTTCCGGGCCCGCGACCTGCGCGAACGCGGCGCCCGCCTGGCACTCGGCTCGGACTGGCCGATCGCGCCGTTCGACCCGCGAGCGATCCTGGCCGCGGCCCGCCTGCGCCGCCCGGCGGGGGACCCGGATGTCGAGCCGGTGCTGCCGGAACAGGCGCTGACCGCCCGGATGGCCCTGGAGGGCTACACCACCGCGGCGGCCGCGGCGGCCGGCCTGGCCCAGTCGTCGGGCCGGCTCCGGCCGGGCTACCGGGCCGACCTGACGGCCTTCACCCTCGACCCCCTGACCACCAATCCCGACGAACTGGCCGCCTCCCCGATCCCGATGACCGTCGTAGCCGGATCCATCGCCCACCGAACCCTCTGACCCGCCCCGCCGCGCTTCCCCGGGCCGTTCCGGGTTCGCCCCGGTGGGCGGGCGGCGGCTTCGGACTCCTCGGGCAGTAGGTTCGACACCGTGCCCCGACCTGTCGCCCCGCTGCTCTCCCGGGAGCAGATCGCATCGGCCGCCCTCGAACTGATCGACGAGACCGGCACGTTCACCCTGCCCGGCCTGGCCCGGCGGCTCGGCGTGAGCGCCTCCTCGATCTACTACCACTTCCCGGGCGGCCGGGAGGCGATCATCGAGGCGATCCGCGGTTTCCTCACGACCGGTCCGGCGCCCACGACCGGCACCGACTGGCAGACGTACGCCCAGGAGTGGGCCCGCGAATACCGCCGGGCCTTCGCCCGTCACCCGAAGGTCGTGCCGATGCTCACCGCGCAGACCGTCAGCGACCCACGAACCCTGGCGACCTACGAGGCCCTGGCCCGGGTGCTCCGGGACGCCGGTTTCCACGAGGAGGAGCTCCTCCACGCGGTGACGATCCTGGACTGCTTCATCCTGGGTTCGGCTCTGGACGCAGCCGCCCCGCTGGACGTCTGGGCGGCCTCCGACGACCCGGAGTCAGCCCTCGGCGCCGCGATCCGCACCGTCGGCCCCGAGCCGGAGAAGCGTTCCGAACGCTCCTTCGAAATAGGCCTCCGCCTGCTGCTGACCGGCCTGGCCGAACTCCGAACCTGACCCACCCGGAACCCTTCACCCGCCGTCTTTGAAATCCTCGCTATTCCGACCTAGTGGACAAATGATCTCTAGCCTGTAAGAATGGCTCTCTTTATCAGCAGAAAGCTCACGTTCCCCGTCGTTCTCGCCGTCTCCGCCGGGCTCGGCCTGACCTCGATCGGCGGTCTGCCCGCCCCGGCCCTCGCCGCGACAACTGTGATCGCGGGCGTGCCGAAACCGCCTGACCGGCAGAAACAGCTGGAGAAGGCACTGATCACCGAGAAGGACGTGCCGGCCGGTTACATCAAGCAGGACGACGGCGGTTTCGGCGAGATCGTGGCGTCGATGCTTCTCGAACAGGATCCCGAAGCCGATCCCTGTGACGCCGCCGGCAGCGTGTCGTCCCTGTCGGCGACCGGCCCGGCCATCGGCGCGGGCGAGCCGGTGCCGACGATCCCGCCCGGGACCACGACGGCCCCGTCCGCCCCTTCGGCTCCGGAGCCGGTCAAGGCCAGTCCGCCTCCGCCGCCCGTGGCCCAGCCGGAGGTCGTCCCGCCGAGTGCCACCGCCCTCTTCGTCCACGACAAGACCGGCGCAGTCGCGCTGGAGGTCCTGTCGGCGGTCGGTGAGGACGCAGCCGTGGCGGCGGTCGACCAGGTCCACGCCATCCTGGCGGAGTGCCCGCAGATCGAGGTCGAGAGCTTCAAGATCACGACAAAGCCGCTGAGCTGGAACCCGTCACTCGGCGACGAGTCGATCACCGCCACCCTGGACCTCCAGGCCCGCTTCTTCGGCATCGACATCTCGGCCCACCTCAAGTTCGCGCAGATCGCCTACCGCGACGTGTCCCTGGCCGTGGCCCTGATCGGCGCCGACGATCCGAAGGACCGTGAACTCAAGAAGATCACCCGGGCAGCGGTACGGAAGCTGGTGACCACCTCAGGCATCCACACGGCGGGCTGAACCCGGAATCGCCACGGCATCCCGATGGGGGTGCCTCAAAACCCGGTGGGGCTCTCACCGCTGTCTCGAACCTCCTGAGACGGCGGCGAGGGCCCCACCGGCTTTCGTGCGCCGGCTTTCTGGAAGGTAGCCGTACTAAAACCCTCTGTGACCTGCGCTGATGCGGGTCGCGACACGCGAATGTGATCGCTCTCACTTCCACTGTGCTGAATGCCTGCACCGCGCCCTGTCGACTCGGGACGGTCATCCGGGCGGCATCGTTCGGCGTCAGTTTTGCGCCAAGATACTGCGCGGCGGTCGATGGGCCGCCGGTGAATCGAGCGGGAGGAATCCGCGTGGAGGGGCGTGACGGCGGGCTGCCTGTGGATCCGGTTTCCGGGGAACAGCTTTCCGGAGAGCAGCTTTCCGGAGCGCAGCTTTCCGGGGAGCAGCGCAGGCCCTCGCGGGCGGACAGTCTGCGGCTCACCCGCATGCCCCAGATCCCGCGGACCACACCGTTCCCGGGCCAGGGCGGTGGCCCGGCCGATCAGCCGTCTCCCGCTCAGCCCGTTCCGCAGCCCGGGGCAGGACGTCCGAAGCCACCCGGGACGCGGCGGCCGAGCCGGCCGTGGGGATGGATCGCGGCTGGCGTGGTCGTCCTGCTGGCGGTGCCGATCGTCCTGGTCAGCGTGTACCGCACCGGGGACCGGACACCCGCCGCGGCGGCGGTGCCGTCCGGACCGGTCGGGTCGACTCCCGACGCGTCGGAGCCGAACACCCTCCCGTCGGCGCCGATCGTCGACCCCGCGGCCACGAGCATCGTGCCGTCTGCGTCCGCCGAACCGTCGGCCACCGGCTCGTCGGCTGTCGCGCCGTCGGCCGGCGTATCGGCGTCTGCCACTGCCGCCCCGAAGCCGAGCGTGACCGGCAGGCCGAACCCGTCCGGCGCGAACCTGGCGCTACAGGGCACGGCGACCGCCTCGGCGTCCGAGGGCGCCCCGTGGCAGCCGGCGAACGCCATCGACGGCGACCCGTCCAGCCGCTGGTCGAGTGGTTTCTCCGACGACCAGTGGATCCGGGTCGACCTGGGCCGCAACTGGCAGATCTCGGAGATCGTCCTGGTCTGGGAACACGCCTACGGAACCGCGTACCAGGTGGAGACGTCACGCGACGGCAAGGCCTGGACCCGCGCTTACGCGACCACCACGGGCACCGGTGGCACCGTGCGGATCGCCGATGAGTCGGTCGCTCGTTACGTGCGTATGCATGGCACGAAACGGGTCAGCTCCTACGGATACTCCCTCCTGGAGTTCGAGATCCGCTGAGCCACCCTAGCTCGCCGAACGCCTGTCGACACCTGTCACCGTCCGTAGTGGAGCGCTGTCAGGCCGACGTTCCCACCCTGCGTGACCATCGATGGGCACCCCTTCGAGGGTAGTGCGGAATATTTTTTCGGGCACTTTTCACACGTACTCTGAGCTGCGGTTTTGACCCTTCTCGGTGGGGCGATTCGGGATGCTTCCGGACGAGAGCGTTGAACCCCTCGGCGCCTGCCGCCCGTATGGCCCCCCAACCGACGGCATGGATGTCCAACGACGAGGAGTGATTATGAGGGCGCGCTCGTACCGACGTAACAA
Source organism: Actinoplanes sp. NPDC026670 (assembly GCF_040638175.1). Lineage (NCBI taxonomy): Bacteria > Bacillati > Actinomycetota > Actinomycetes > Micromonosporales > Micromonosporaceae > Actinoplanes > Actinoplanes sp. NPDC026670. Next base: position 21,730 of record NZ_JBEZXU010000020.1, on the reverse strand, counting down.
CCCGGACAACCGGCGGAAGACGATCGGCGCGGTGGTGGTCGCCGGAGTTCTCGTGGTCAGCGGTGTGGCAGGTGTCCAGCTCGCCAACGCCAGCACCGAGGCGAACAAGGGCGCCCAGGCGAAGGCCGCCGACGTGATCACGGTGAACGGCCAGCAGTTCGACGTCGCCCAGTGCACCGAGCTCCAGATCGACGGCGCGAACGTGATCTGCAACGGCGAGGAACTCGCCCCGGTCGAGCAGCAGGCTCCCGGGGAAGCGGCCGCGGAGGCGGCGGTCGCTCTCGAGGCGGCGTGTGACACGTTCGCCGCCGATGTGGCCGCAGCCGCCGGTGAGGCCGGGGCCGAGGACGCCGCCGGCGCCGCCGAGGAGGCCGCGGAGGACCCGGCTGCCGCCAAGGCCGCGAACCGGGCGCTCGCCAAGAAGTACGTCAAGATCCTGAAGGCCGCCAAGAAGGAGAAGAAGGGCAAGGGCAAGAAGGAGGAGGCAGCTGAGCAGGGCGCCGCCGAAGAGGGCGCGGCCGGAGCTGACGAGGCGGCCGACGCGGCTGCCGCTGTCACCGCTGCCCAGCAGGCGTTCCTCCAGTCCTGCCTGACCCTGGCCGACGCCAAGGCGGTCGCCGCGGCGGCCGGCGCCGAGGACGCGGGCGCCGAGGATGCGGGCGCTGCTGAGGAAGGCGCGGCCGAGGAGGGCGCCGCTGAGGAAGGCGCCGCCGAGGAGCAGGGCGCCGCTGAGGAGCAGGGTGCGGCCGAGGAGGCCGCCGGCCAGACGGCCAGCACCAAGCGCGGCTGACCTGGTAGTACCCCACATTCCGTGACGGTGGTCCGGGCGACGAGGCGGCGCCCGAACCACCGTCACGCTTTTGTCGGGCTGTCCCGCGTCGTTATCTTTGCCGGATGCCGGTTCGTCATGCGGTTCCCGGGGATGCCGTCGCGCTTGCGAAGGTGCATGTCCGCACGTGGCAGGCGGCCTATGCCGGGCTGATCCCGCAGGGCTATCTGGATTCGCTCGATCCCGCGCAGCGTGAACCGGGCTGGCGGCAGTGGCTGGACGGGCTCCGGCCGCCGGCCGCCGTCCTGGTCTGGGCCGAGGGCACGGCGCCGCCGGTCGGGTTCGTGGCGATCCAGCCGAGCCGTGACCCGGGCACGGACGCCGGGGAGATCACCGCGATCTACCTGCTGCCGTCCCATCAGGGGACCGGCGCCGGCCGGGAGCTCATGGCGGCGGCGGTCGATCATCTGACGACGGCCGGGTTCCGGCGGGCGACCCTGTGGGTGCTGGAGTCCAATGCCGTGGCCAGGCGGTTCTACGAGGCCGCGGGCTGGGTCGCCGACGGCGCGTCGAAGGTGGACTCGTCGCGGGGGTTTCCGCTGGACGAGGTGCGCTACGGCCGTACCCTAGCCGGATCTTGATCTTCGAATTGGCCGGTCAGGGCTTGCGGCCGACCGCGCCGTAGATCGCGACCTGCTCGGCCGGTGGCCGCTGGTGGGCCGGGACCTCGGGCAGCCACTCGGAGACCGGGACGATGCCGGGGCCGATCAGGCCCAGGCCGGTGAAGAACTCGGCGAACTCGGCGCGGGTGCGCGGGTGCGCGTCGGACCGGCCCTGGACGATCATCTGGCGGGCCACCGCGGCCGTCTCCGGGCTGCTGTAGTCGAGCGTGAAGTTCGACGCGGCCAGATAACTGCCGGACGGCAGGGCGGCCAGCAGCTCACGGACCACGTCGCGGGCCTGCGCGTGATCGGCGATGAAATGCAGCACCGCGATCAGGACCAGCGCGACCGGCCGGCCCAGGTCGAGCGTCTCCTTGAGCTGCGGGTGGCCGAGGATCGTGCGCGGATCACGCAGATCGGCCTCCAGATAGCGGGTGACGCCCTCCGGGCTGCTGGTGAGCAGCGCACGGGCGTGCACGCCGACCATCGGATCGTTGTCGACGTAGACGATCCGGGCGTGCGGGACCCGGCGCTGGGCGACCTCGTGTGTGTTGTCCGCGGTCGGCAGGCCGGTCCCGATGTCGAGGAACTGGTCGACCCGCGCCTCCTCGGCCAGGAACCGCACCGCACGCTGCAGGAACGAGCGATTCTCCCGGGCCGAGAGCCGGACCGTGGGGTGGGCCCGCTCGATCATGTCGCCGGACTCGCGGTCGGCGGCGAAGTTGTCCTTGCCGCCCAGCCAGTAGTTGTAGCGGCGGGCCGGATGCGCCGTCGACGTGTCCAGCCCGGCCGGCACCGTCTCGTCCACCACAGGTGCCCCCTGATCCGTGTCGATGTCCCGCGACTTTACCGTAGATCCACTTTGGATCGGAGGTTTCTTTCTCGTTGCACGCTGATGACTTCCGGCCTACTGTGCCGGTATCCCCTATCTTCGACGGTCATCGATTCCCCCGATCGATTGTCGAAGCGCTTCGACATCCCCGAAGGAGCACCCGTGCGCAGACTCCGTCTCGCCCTCTCCCTGCTGCTCGCCGGCGTTCTGCTGGTTCTCGGGCAGGCCCCCGCCCAGGCCGCCGTCTGGTGGTCCTCCGACCAGTGGGGCAACTGGACCAGTGGCGGCTACACGCTCTACAACAACATCTGGGGCAGCGGCGCCGGGCCGCAGACCATCTGGGCCAACTCGACCAGCAACTGGGGCGTCTGGGCCAACCACCCGAACACCGGCGGCATCAAGTCGTACCCCAACGCCAGCCGTAGCGTCGGCATCAAGCTCAGCGCCCTGCGCAGCGCCACCAGCACCTTCAACGTGACCGTGCCGACCAGCGGCGTCGCGTTCACCACGGCCTACGACATCTGGGCCAACGGAACCAGCTACGAGATCATGCTCTGGATGAACAAGTACGGGGCCGTCGGGCCGCTCGGCACCTTCCAGACCGCCGTCACGGTCGGTGGCCACACCTGGAACGTGTACTCCGGGTCCAACGGCGCCAACCAGGTGTTCTCCTTCGTGCGGACCAGCAACACCAACGCCGGCACCGTCGACATCCGCGCGGTCCTCAACTGGATCCGGACCCGTGGCTGGTATGGCGACGTCACCCTCAGCACGATCCAGTTCGGCTACGAGATCACCTCGTCGAGCGGCGGCAAGGACTTCGTGACCAACAGTTACTCGGCCTCGGCTAGCTGACGCACAGTTCATCCATAGCCTCCGGTGTTTGCATGGTGGCGTAACACCCACCGAGCGGCATATCGGAGGAAACGTGAGTTCAAAGCATCATCCGACCTATCAGGGGCGTCCACTCCCCAACCCGGACGAGGAGGTCTTCGACCAGGGCCTCGGTTTCGACCTGGACACCCTGATGGGCCGGCGACAGCTCCTGCGAGCCTTCGGCATCGGCGCGGCGACCCTGGGTCTGGCCGCCTGCACCTCCCCGTCGTCCACGTCGACATCCACGTCGTCGACGGCCGCCACGTCCACCGTGTCGGCGGGCGAGATCCCCGACGAGACGGCCGGGCCCTACCCCGGCGACGGTTCCAACGGCCCCGACGTCCTGGAGCAGAGCGGAATCGTCCGCAGCGACATCCGCACCAGTTTCGGCGACGCGTCCGGAACCGCCGAGGGCGTCCCGATGACCCTCGAACTGACGATCAAAGACCTGGCCAACGGCGGCGCCGCCTTCGCCGGGGTGGCCGTCTACGTCTGGCACTGCGACCGGGCCGGCCTCTACTCGATGTACTCCGAGGGCGTCACCGAGGAGAACTACCTGCGTGGCGTGCAGATCGCCGACGCCGACGGGAAGGTGAAGTTCACGAGCATCTTCCCGGCCTGCTACACGGGGCGGTGGCCGCACATCCACTTCGAGGTCTACCCCGACGAGGCCAGCATCACCGACTCCACGAAGGCCATCGCGACCTCGCAGGTCGCCATCCCGCAGGAGTACTGCGACACCGTCTACAAGGAGAAGGGCTACGAGTCGTCGATCACGAACCTGGCCCAGCTGACCCTCGCCACCGACAACGTCTTCGGTGACGACTCCGGCGCCAAGCAACTCGCCACCGTCACCGGGGACGTGGCCAGCGGGTACGCGGTCGCCCTCAACGTCGGCGTGGACACCGGAACCACCCCGGGCGCCGGCGCCGCCCCGCCTGGTGGTGGCGGCCAGCCTGGTGGTGCTCCGCCCAGCGGCGCTCCTGGCGGTGGTGGTCCCGGTGGAGGCGGGCCGGGAGGGGCTCCGCCCAGTGGGGGGCCTGGTGGTACCCCGCCTTCGGGTGCGCCGCCTGCCTGATCTCTCGGCCGGCCCGGGCTTTCGCCCGGGCCGGTCCCGCGTTGCGTCTCCGTCCGGCGCGGCCGTTGCACCCGTCTCGGTCTTCCTTCAGTCTCGGTCTTTCCTTCGGTCTCCGGTCCCGGTCTCGGTCTCCGGTCCCGGTCTCCGGTCCCGGTCCCAACCTCGGTCCCGGTCCCAACCTCGGTCCCGGTCCCAACCTCGGTCCCGGTCCCGGCCTCGGCCCCAGGTTCGGTTTCGGTCCGCTCCGGCTTTGGTTCCGGTCCGGCCTCGGCTCTGTGCCGTTCAACGATCATGGGCCGCCCGCTACCTGGTGAAGTCCGACAGCCATTGCCGTCCGGCGTTCACGAAATCGCGGCTGATCGTCGTGTTCGGCGCCCACGCCTCGAAGCCGTGCGGCGCTCCCGGAACCGCATGAAATGCCGCCGCCACGCCGGCGGCGCGCAGCCGATCGGCATATGCCAGATCCTCCTCATGGAACAGGTCCACGTCTCCGACACCGATCCACGCCGGCGGTAGCCCGGTCAGGTCGTCGCGACGTGCCGGCACCGCATGACGCGGTGGACTCTCCAAGGCGCCTGGCTCATTCTCGTCTGGCCGGGACCCGAGATAAGCACCCCACCCATACCTGTTGTTCTTGTTGTTCCAGACTCGATGACCGATTTCGTCCAGCTCGCGACGTGCCGCGGTGCGGTCGTCGAGCATCGGGCAGAACAACCACTGCGCGATCGGCTGAACCCCGTCCTCGTCATACAACCGCTGGGCCAGCGCTGCTGCCAGGCCACCGCCGGCGCTCTGGCCGCCGACGATCACCCGGCCCGGGTCGACGCCCAGCCGTGCCGCATTGCGCAGCAGCCAGGTCCAAGCCAGATGACAGTCGTCCAGCGGGGTCGGGAACGGGAACTCGGGCGCCAGCCGATAGTCGGCCGCCACCACGACGATTCCCAGCTCGGCCGCGGTGGCGCCACAGAGCCGGTCATCCTGCTTGGCGGCGCCCATCACCAGCCCGCCGCCGTGAATCCAGAGCAGCGCGGCCCGTGACCGAATCTGCTCCGGCCGGTGGACCCGGACTCCCGGGGCTCCGGGAATGGCCTGCTCGATGACCACACCTGGCGAGGCGGCCGAGCGGATCAGTGGCAGGGCGAGTCGGCTCAGCTGCCGGAACCATGGCGATGCCACCGGCATGGCCGGAAACCGCCGTACAGGCTTCCGCAACTCAGGCGCGATCCGCGACAGCTCCATCCTCGCCTCACTCTCCGATCGGGTGGCCCACGAGCCCTTCCGTCCAGCGTGGCCTGTCGAGCCGGCCCCGGGGAAGGAACGGCTCCGGCCGGTCGCCCGCCGTGTAGACAAGGATGCCACTTATTCGGACTGGCGACTAGCCGAATTTCCGACTAGTCTCATCCGCAACAAGGAGGTGCCATGGGAGCCGAGAAGCCAGGCATGCCGCCCGAGCCTGAGGCGGGGTGGGTGCGCGCGACCCTTGAGATGGCCGTGCTGGCCGCTCTGACCGAGGGCGACCAGCACGGATATGCCCTGGTCCAGCGCCTCGCGGAGGAGGGGCTGGGCAAGGTCCGCGGTGGCGTTCTCTATCCGGTGCTCAACCGGATGGAGGCCGACGGCGTCGTCGTGTCCAGTTGGCACGCGGGTCAGGGTGGCCCCGGGCGCAAGGTCTACGCGCTCACTGATCCGGGCCGTCAACGTCTGGCTGACCAGCGTGCGGCATGGAGCCGGTTCGCGGGCACCCTGAGCCGCTTTCTCGAGCAGACGACGGAGGCGAGATGACAGCGTTCGACAGGTGGGAGGCCTCGGCCCGGCTTGCGCTCAGCGAGCGGGGGATCGGCTACCACGAGGCGACACCGTTGATCGACGAGGCGCGTCAGCACTGTGCCGAGAGCTGCGAGAGCCCCTGGCGGGCCATCGGTGCGCCAGCTGATTTCGCGGCGGATGTCGCCGGCTCGCGCCCGGCCGAGCAGGCGTTGCGCGACACCAGAGGCAAGACCCCACGTGACTACCTGGGCGATGCGTTGTTCGGGCTTGCCGCGCTGGGCATCCCGGTGGCTGTCGTGGGCGCGATCGGCGCCGGCAGCCTGACGATTCCGGTGACGGTCGCCGGCCTGGCCGGTTCGCTGGTGGCGTGCCTCGCCGCCGTGGTCGCCTGGGCTGGTCCGGGCGCCTTGCGGGCGTCCGGGCATCCCCGGCTCGCGCCTTGGTCGTTCGCCCTTTGTGCGGTTCTGGGCGGGCTTGCCGGCGTGGCGTTCATCGAGCTTCCGCGGGAGCGGGTGGGTGGTCTGCCCGCGGTTGTCCTGCTGGCTGTCAGCGTCGGGGCGTGCTGGCTGCTGACCCGTCCCAGCCGGGCGGTCGTGCCCACAGACGGCGACAGCGAGGATGGTCCGGAGGAGGCCGAGGCCTGGTTCGCCCGTCTGGATGCGCTGTTGGTGGGCCGGTTCGATGTGGCGCCTGCCCGCGCCTCCGAGTTGGTCGCCGAGACCCGTGCCCACGTGCTGGCCACCGGCGGGCGGCCGCGCGACGAATTCCCGTCGCTTGCCGGTTACGCACGTGACCTGGCCGAGGGCGAGCCGGTGCGCCCCGGCCCGTGGTGGCGCAGCTCCAATGCGGGTCTGCTGGCGACGCTCGGTGTGGGGTTCGTGTTCGGCGTGCAGACCGTGGAGGCAGCGTTGAACGGCCCCTGGTGGCTGATGGTCTGCGGGGTCCTGGCCATGGTCATGATCATCAATGACGTGCGAGGCCGGCTGCGCTCCCGTCGATCCCGACGAAGCCGAGCGGTGGCCTCGTCCTGAGCAGCGCGGAGCGGGCCTACGGCCCATTCCCTCCGTGGCGTGGTCCGCATCCCCGTGATCGGGTGGAGACGGCGATGCGCAGGCCGTCGGCCCATTCGTGCAGCAGCCGCCGGTCCAGCGCCGGGGAGATCGCTCGTCGGGCCGTGGTCAGAGCACCTTGGTGCCGTACATCTCGCCGAGTGGGTCGGCGATCAGTTCGATGCGGGCGCCGTCCGGATCCTGGAAGTAGACGGAGACATCGCTGTGGACCGCATGTTCTACGGATGCGTCGGTGAGCCGCTGGACTATCTCGGCCCAGCGGCTGGGCTCCACCGAGATGGCCAGGTGGTGCAGGCCGCCGAGGACCTCGGCGTAGGGGCCCAGATCCAGGCCGGGCAGGTCGAAGAAGGCGAGCAGATTGCCGTTGCCGATGTCGAAGAAGAAGTGCGACGAGCCGGGGTAATCGCGGTTCTCGATCAGTTCGGTGAGCGGGAAGCCGAGCAGGCCCTGGTAGAAGAGGACGGTCCTCTCCACGTCGCTACTGATCAACGCGGTGTGATGGAGGCCCCGGGCGGTGGACTCCGGTCGTTGGCCCGGCGGCCGCAGGTGCTCCTCGCGGATGCGGTGGCGCGTGGCTTCAAGCGCGGCGAGGTCGGTCTGAGTGTCACTCATCCCTGGATCTTGCCTCGTCGGGCGTCAGCACTTCCCGGCGACGCGCGACTTGCGCGGCACCCGGCAAATACGACCAGTGCACTGGTTCCGGGAATCGTTCAGAACCTTGACAGAGGATCGGCGTCGGTGGATGAATGTGTTCGACCCTGTGTGAGCCCGTTCGGTCTTGCGGGGTTCCGGTTGTCCTCCCGGTCCTATTCGTCCGCTCTCAGCCTCCGTTGTCCGGCATGCCCGCCGTGACCAGGCGGTTCATGTTCGTGGAACTCGGTGTGCCCGTTCCCCTGAGGAGTCCGATGCGCCGATTCGTCGCCCGTACCTCCGTGTTGCTTGCCATGGCCGCCACCGGCCTGGTCGGCTTCGCCGCCCCCGCGGCGGCGGTGGTTCCGAAGACGCCGCCGCTCACCACGCCCTGGACCAGCCAGGTTTCCACCACCAATCCCCTTCCCGAGTACCCCCGGCCGCAGATGACCCGTCCCGACTGGCAGTCGCTGAACGGCGAGTGGCAGTTCCTCAACCCGGCGACCGACTCCGCCGGCAACGTCAACCGCAACGCGGCGCCGCCGATCGGGCAGACCCTGCCGGAGCGGATCCTCGTGCCCTACCCGGTCGAGTCGGCGCTGTCCGGGATCATGCGCAACGACAACCGTGACCTGATGTTCTACCGGCGGACGTTCACCGTGCCGTCCGGCTGGGCGGGCCGCCGGGTGCAACTGCACTTCGGCGCGGTCGACTACGAGGCCACGGTGTGGGTCAACGGTTCGCAGGTGACCACGCACAAGGGCGGTTACGACAGGTTCGAGGTGGACATCACGCCGCAGCTCAACGGCGGGACCAACGAGATCGTCGTCCGTGTCTACGACCCCACCAACGGCCGCGGTGAGGAGCAGCCGTCCGGTAAACAGGTCAACAACCCGAGCGGGATCTTCTACACGCCGACGTCGGGCATCTGGCAGACCGTCTGGCTGGAACCGACTCCGGTCTCGTCGATCTACTCGGTCGACATCTATCCGAACATCACCGCGAACACGGTTCGGGTGCGGGTGTTCACTCGTGGGAACGTCACCGGGCACAGCGTGTTCGCCGAGTCCATGGCCGGCGCCACCGTCGTGGGCAGCGCGACCGGCGGATTCACTGACTTCACCGTTCCGGTGCCGAACGCGCGGCGGTGGTCGCCCGACGATCCATACCTGTACAACCTGCGGGTCTCGCTCCGTGACTCCAGCGGGGCCGGCGTCGACCAGGTGACCAGCTACTTCGGCATGCGCGAGGTCGGCACCAAACTGGTCAACGGAGTGCTGCGGCCCACCCTGAACGGCGAGTTCGTCTTCCAGGCCGGCACCCTCGACCAGGGTTTCTGGCCGGACGGGCTGTACACCGCTCCGACCGACGCCGCGCTCGCCTTCGACCTGCAGAAACACAAGGACCTGGGCTTCAACATGGTGCGCAAGCACATCAAGGTGGAGCCCGCCCGCTGGTACTACCACGCCGACCGGCTGGGCCTGCTCGTCTGGCAGGACATCCCGTCCGGAGGTGACGACACCAAGTCGGCCGCGCAGATCGCGGAGTTCGAGACCGAGGCCAGGGAGATTGTCGACGAGCACCGCTTCTCGCCGGCGGTCATCACCTACGTGCCGTTCAACGAGGGCTGGGGCGAGTGGAACCTCGCCGAGACCCAGCGGGTCACCCGCGATCTGAAGAACTACGACCCGACCCGGCTGATGAACGCGCACTCCGGGTTCAACTGCTGTGCCTCCAAGGGTGACCCCGGGACCGGCGACATCATCGACTGGCACGTCTACACCGGGCCGGACGCGCCGGTGCCGTCGTCGACCCGGGTGTCGATCCTCGGGGAGTTCGGCGGGCTGGGTCTGCGCACCCCGGGGCACGAGTACAGCCCGAACGGGCAGTTCTTCGCCTACGAGCAGATGTCGAGCAACGCGCAGCTCAACGACCGGTTCACCGGGATGATCCGAGACTCGGAACGCCTGATGACCAGCAAGGGGCTCTCCGGTTTCGTCTACACCGAGATCACCGACGTCGAAGGGGAGTACAACGGGCTGCTCACCTACGACCGTCAGGTGCAGAAGGTGGACACCGGCCAGGTGCGCGCCGCGATGACGAGCCTGATCCGGGCGTCACGCAACCAGAACTCGGCGGCGCCGCTGGCGCTCGGGCACGTGCGGTCGTTCCAGGTGACCACGCCCGGATACACCGATCGTCATCTGCGGCACGCCGACTCGGTGGCCCGGACCGATGTGATCAGTGGGGACGGGGCTCGGCAGGACGCGTCGTTCCGTACCGTCGCCGGGTTGTCCGATCCACGCTGCTACTCGTTCGAGTCGGTCAACTTCCCGGGCCGCTACCTGCGGCACGCCAACAGCCTGGTGCGGGTCGACGCCGACACTGGCGGGTCGTTCGCCGCTGACGCCACGTGGTGCTCCCGGCCGGGCCTGGCGGCCGGCGGGGTCTCCTTCGAGGCGGCCAACCAGCCCGGTCAGTATCTGCGGCACGCCAGCGAGCAGGTGCGGATCGATCCCAACACGGGTGGCAGCTTCGCGGCCGACGCGACCTGGAACGTGTCGAATCCGGCGTTGTGGCGCAGCTCGGTGGTGCTTCCGTTCGATGTGCGGCGGTCGTTGCAGGTGACCACGTGGGGATACACCGACCGGTATCTGCGGCACGCCGACAGCCTGGGCTGGACCGAGGCGGTGAACTCGGGCAGCAGCGCGCTGCTCAAGGCCGATGCCACGTTCACCCTGCGCCGCGGTCTGGCTGACAACTCGTGCTACACGTTCGAGTCGGTCAACTATCCCGGGCAGTACCTGCGGCATTCCGCCAGCCGGATTCGGCTGGCGGCCAACGACGGGTCGGCGTTGTTCGCGGCTGACGCCACGTTCTGTGCACGGCCGGGGCTCGGTGGGGTCGGCGTGACCTTCGAGTCGCTCAACTTCCCCGGCCGGTATCTCAGGCACTTCGACGCCCAGGCCTGGATCGCGTCCGGCACCGGATCCGGATTCGACCGGCCGCTGACCCTGAGCGCCGACAGCAGCTGGACCGTCGCCGCTCCCTGGACCCCATAACCGCCCATACCTGATGAACGGCCGCTCGCGCGGGGTCGCGGGCGGCCGTTCGGCGTTCACCAGGGTGATCGGTGACGAGGGCGGTGGCCTTCAGGCGGGGTGATCGGTGACGAGGGCGGTGGCCTTCAGGCGGGGTGATCGGTGACGAGGGGCGGCGGCCTTCAAGCAGGGTGACCGGTGACGAGGGGCGGGGTTCATGCGGGGCGGTTGGTGGGGAGGGACGGCGGCGTTCACTCGAGGCGGCGGTGGGGAGAGGCGGCGGCCTTCACCTGAGGCGGTCGGTGGGGTGGGGCGGGGCGGGCACGCGGCGAGGACGCGGGCCGGGAAACCGTGCGGCGGGGAGAGAAAAGGAAGAGTCTTTTCGGACTGGTCCCATTGCGGTGTCGAAGCGGTAAAATGGGCGACCATGGGAGCGCTCCCAAACTTGCTCCCATGCCGGCCGGCGACTCCGCCGGGTGGCTCCGACTGCGACGGGGGAGGACCTGTTGCGCTACGGGCAATTCGACGATGAGCAGCGCGAGTACGTCATCGAGAGGCCGGACACACCGCTGCCGTGGATCAACTATCTCGGCACGGACGCCTACTTCGGGATCGTGTCCAACACCGCGGGTGGCTACTCGTTCTACCGTGACGCCCGTCTGCGGCGGCTCACCCGTTACCGCTACAACAACGCGCCGCTCGATGTGGGCGGCCGCTACGTCTACGTGCGCGACGACGTCAGTGGCGACTACTGGTCACCGTCCTGGCAGCCGACCCCGGAACGCGAGCTGGACGACTACGAGTGCCGGCACGGGCTCTCGTACACCAAGATCGGCTCTTCTCGGCGAGGGATCCGGGCCGAGACGCTCTATTTCGCACCGCTCGGGGAGACGTTGGAGGTCTGGCGGGTCCGGGTCACCAACGAGCGCACCGACAACGCGGAGCTGTCGCTGTTCTCGTCCGTCGAGTTCTGTCTGTGGGATGCGCAGGACGACGCCACGAACTACCAGCGGAACTTCAACACCGGCCAGGTCGAGGTCGTCGACGGGGTCATCTACCACAAGACCGAGTACCGCGAACGCCGTGACCACTTCGCCTATTTCGCCTGCTCCGAGCCGCTCGCCGGGTTCGACACGCAGCGAGAGGCGTTCCTCGGCGCGTACCGGGGCTGGGATCGGCCGGTCGCCGTAGAGAGCGGTCTCTCGAAGAATTCGGTCGCACACGGATGGCAGCCGATCGGCAGCCATCACGTCCGGCTGCGGCTCGCGCCCGGCGAGACGCGCGAGGTCGTCTTCGTCCTCGGCTACGCCGAGAATCCGAAGGACGACAAGTTCGACCCGCCGGGCTCGCAGACGATCAACAAAACCCGGGTCAAACCGGTCATCTCCCGGTGGCTGCGGCCCGAGGTCGTCGATCAGGGGTACGCCGACCTGCGCGCCTACTGGGATCGGCTGCTGAACACGCTGCACGTGACCACACCGGACGGCGACACGAACCGCATGGTCAACGTGTGGAACGCCTACCAGTGCCTGGTCACGTTCAACATGAGCCGGTCGACGTCGCTCTACGAGACGGGCATCGGCCGTGGCATGGGCTTCCGCGACTCGAACCAGGATCTGCTCGGTTTCGTGCACATGATCCCGGAGCGGGCCCGGGAGCGGATCCTGGACATCGCCGCCACGCAGAAGGAGGACGGCGGCGCCTACCACCAGTACCAGCCGCTGACGAAACGCGGCAACAACGACATCGGCGACGGCTTCAACGACGACCCGTTGTGGCTGATCCTGGGCGTGGCGGCGTACCTGAAGGAGACCGGCGACCACACGTTCCTGGACGAGCCGGTGCCGTTCGACAACGTGCCGGGCAGCGAGGTGCCGCTCTACGAGCACCTGCGCCGTTCGCTGAAGTACACGCTGGACCGGCTGGGCCCGCACGGCCTGCCGCTGATCGGCCGCGCCGACTGGAACGACTGCCTGAATCTGAACTGTTTCTCCGACACTCCGGGGGAGCCGTTCCAGACGACCGAGAACGCGTCCGGTGGCGTCGCCGAGTCGGTGTTCATCGCCGGCCTGTTCGTGCTGGCCGCCAAGGAGCTCGCGGTGATCGCCGGGCTGCGCGGTCAGGACGGTGAGGAGGTCGTCTACCGGGCGGCCGCCGAGAAGATGGCCGGCACGATCACCGAGCACGGCTGGGACGGGGCCTGGTTCCGGCGGGCGTACGACTTCTACGGCAACGTGCTCGGTTCGGGGGAGAACGACGAGGGTCAGATCTTCATCGAGCCGCAGGGCATCTGCGTGCTCGGTGGGGTGGGTCTGGAGGACGGGCTCGCGGTGAAGGCGCTGAACAGCGTCGCCGACCGGCTGGCCACCCCGCACGGGATCGTGCTCCAGCAGCCGGCCTTCTCCAGCTACCGGATCGAGCTGGGCGAGATCTCCTCGTACCCGCCCGGGTACAAGGAGAACGCCGGGATCTTCTGCCACACCAACCCGTGGATCATGATCGCCGAGACGATGGTCGGCAACGGGGACCGGGCGTTCGACTACTACCGGCGGATCAACCCGTCGGCCCGGGAGGAGATCAGCGAGACGCACCGCACCGAGCCGTACGTCTACGCCCAGATGATCGCCGGCCGGGACGCGCCCACCCACGGCGAAGCCAAGAACTCGTGGCTGACCGGCACCGCGGCCTGGAACTTCGTGGCGATCAGCCAGTGGATCCTGGGCATCCGGCCGGACTTCGGCGGCCTGCGGATCGACCCGGTGCTGCCGGCCGGCTGGCCCGGTTTCACGGCGACCCGCGGGTTCCGGGGCGCCACCTACGAGATCAGCGTGACAGGTAGTGGCCGGGTCACCCACCTGCTCGTCGATGGGGTACGGGTGGACGGCAACCTGGTTCCGCCGGCCGAGCCGGGCGCGGTGGTCCGGGTGGAGGCGGTCCTGGGCTGATTCCATTCACGCCGGACCGTTATCTACCCCGCGGTCGAACGGCGTGTCGCGAGCCGGATGCGCACCGTACCGTGTGGAGGGTCGGACAGTGCCGTCGGCGGGTATGGAGGGGCACCCGGCTCGCGGAGGAACCAGTGAACGAATGGACCAGATTCGGTGCGAACAGCCCGATCCCAGCCCGGTTGCGCAGTCGCCGCCGGCCGGTGATCTGGCTGTTCGTGGGTGTGCTGTTGATGGTGGGCGCGCTGCGGCTGATCGGTGAGCACAAGCCCGGCGCCGCGGGTGTGATCGGGTTCGCCGGCGGGGTGACGATCCTGGTCCAGACCGGCAAGCTGATCTCCCGGACTAGGACGCTGCGCGGGCGCCCCCGCCTGGCCGCGCGCCGCGGCTGGACGTACCGTTCCGAGGACGCCGCATTGCCCGCCTCGACCCGGTTGGAGCAGTTCCTGCGGGACGCGCCGCCCGCGTTCGCGGTGCTCACCGGCACTGAGAACGGGGTGCCGTTCGTGGTCTTCGACCAGACCCGCGACATCGGTGGCCATGACACCTTCTACCTGGCCAGGCTGCCCCGGCCGCTGCCGGTGGGCCGGGTGTCGATCGCGGACGGGCAGCTGATCGGTGGTGACATCGGCACGCCCGAGGTGGCCGCCCTGTTCACCCGTGAGCTGTTGCAGCGGATCGAAGAGGCGCTGCCCGGCTGCGGTTACGTGGTCACCGGCGAGTGGGTGAACACGCCTGTCACCGCCCTGCTGAGCCCCCGGCCCCGGGAGATCGAGCAGCGGATCGACGCGATGACCCGGGTCGCCGCCCTGCTGTCCGACGCCGCAGACGAGCTGACCTCGGCGGGGTGACTATCTCCTACATTGCAGATAGGTTTTAGGGGTGCCTCTCACTGCTCGCTACGGCGACCCCGATGCCGCCGTCTCCGTCGCCAACGACGTGCTCGCCGTACAGTTCGCGCACCGCTCGGTCCGCCGTTTCGGTCCCCGGGACGTCACCGCCGACGAGCTGACCGCCCTGGTCGCGGCCGCCCAGTCGGCGCCCACCTCGTCCAACCTCCAGCCCTGGAGCGTCGTCGCGGTCCGTGACCCGGAACGCAAGAAGCGACTGTCCGCCCTCGCCGGGAACCAGGCCTTCATCGCGCAGGCGCCGCTCTTCCTGGTCTGGATCGCCGACCTGGGCCGGGCCCGGCGGCTGGCCGACCGGGCCGGGGTGGCGGCCGACGCCGCCGACTACCTGGAGACCACGCTGATCGGGTTCATCGACACCGCGCTGGCCGCGCAGAACGCGGTGGTCGCCGCCCGATCGCTCGGCCTCGGTACGGTTTTCGTCGGCGCGATCCGCAACCATCCCGAGGAGGTCGCCGCCGAGCTCGGCCTCCCGCCACACGCGGTCGCGGCCTTCGGCCTCGCCGTCGGCGAGCCCGACCCGTCCGAGCCGGCCGGCATCAAACCCCGTCTACCGCAGGCGGCGGTGCTGCATCAGGAGACATACGACGCGGTCGCCGCCGACAAACACATCGAGTTGTACGACGAGCGCCTCACCACCTACAACAGCACGTACGGCCTCCCCGGCGCATGGAGCGACCGGGTGCTGGCCCGCCTGCGCGGCCCCGAGTCGCTGGCCGGACGCCACGTGCTGCGCGCCGTCCTCGAGCGCCTGGGCCTACCGTCCCGCTAAACCCGCCAGCCGTCGCTCAGCGCTGGTATGGCGGCTCGTTGGGGACGCTGAGCGACGGCTGGCGGTCTCGGCCGTCGCTCAGCGCTGGAATGGCGGTCTTTGGGGACGGTGAGCGACGGCTGGCGGTACGGAGGTTGGCCCCGTGAAACCTCAAGACGGGCGTGCGGTCGTCGAAGAACACCTGTGTGCGCCGGGCCCGGAACCTTCTGACCGGCCGGGGCGGCCATGTGCCCCGGCCGGTGGCGGGGCGCGCCGGGCGTACCGTATCGGTGGCCTTCGGGGTTGTGGCGGCGATCTTCGCGGCCGGGTACGTGTACGGCGGGGCGCCGGTCCGCACCGGTCTGATGTTGCTCTCCGGCATGGTCGCCGCGGTGGCCATCGCGGTCGGCCTGCGCCGGCACCGGGTGATCGACCAGCGGCCGTGGGTTCTGGTGATCATCGCGTTGCTGCTGCTCACGATGGCGAACGCGGCCTGGTTCATCGCCGCTCTGCAGGGTGTCGCCAAACCGCCGGATCTGCTGGTCGTGCCGCCGCAACTGGGCGGTTACGTGTTCATGCTCGCGGCCAGTCTGCTGATCGTGCTCCGGCACGCGCCCCGCGACGCGAGCGGCACCATCGACGCCGCGGTGTGGGGGATCGCCCTGGCCGCGCCGTTGTGGGAGTTCGCGTTCCGGCCGCGCATGCTGAGCATCGGCATGGGCACGGCCGGGCTGTTCCTGGTGCTCACCCAGCTGCTGGTGCTGCTCGGCATCTGCGGCGCGCTGCTGCGGGTGGCCCGGACCAGCGAGGCCGGCCGGACCTGCCTGAACTACCTGTTCGCGTCGCTGGGCTGCACGATCCTCGGCATCGCGCTGGTCAACATGGGGCCGGTCTCCGGTGAGAACGCGTCGTTGCCGGCCCTGTGCTTCGCGGTCGGGTATCTCGCCCTCGGCGCGGCCGGGCTGCACCCGAGCGTCAAGCAGCTGAGCGAGCCGGCCGCGAACCTGGCGCCGCCCACCCCGAAACTCCAGCTCGGCCTGCTCGGCACGGCGCTGCTGCTGATCCCGCTGTGCGGCGGCCTCGGTCAGCTCCTGGGCCAGCCCGCCGACGGGCTCCTGCTGACCATCGCGCCGCTGCTGAGCATCCCGCTCGTGCTGGTCCGGATCAGCCGGCTCAAACACGCCCTGCTCTACCAGGCCACCCACGACGAGCTGACCGGACTGGTGAACAGGCGGCACCTGTTCACCGAGATGCAGAAGGCGATCGCCGCGCACGCCGGTGGGGCGCCGGGCGACCTGGCGCTGATCTACTGCGACCTGAACGGGTTCAAGCCGATCAACGACGAGCACGGGCACGAGGCGGGCGACGCGATCCTGCGGGCCACCGCCGGCCGGATCACCGACGCGGTCCGGGCCGGGGACGTGGTGGCCCGGATCGGCGGCGACGAGTTTCTCATCTTCTGTGCCGAGGCGGACGATGCCACGGCCCGTGCGCTCGGGGACCGGATCGCCAGGTCGATCGCGGCGCCCGTGGCCTGGGGCGGCCGCGACCTGGGAGTCACCGCCGCGGTCGGCACCGTCACCTGGACCGAAC
This sequence comes from Actinoplanes sp. NPDC026670, assembly GCF_040638175.1. Lineage (NCBI taxonomy): Bacteria > Bacillati > Actinomycetota > Actinomycetes > Micromonosporales > Micromonosporaceae > Actinoplanes > Actinoplanes sp. NPDC026670. Next base: position 4,808 of record NZ_JBEZXU010000020.1, on the reverse strand, counting down.
GCCGGATCGTCGCGCCGGACGAACTGCTCGCGGCCGCCGACGAGCAGATGTACGCCGACAAACGCGGCTCAGCGCAGCGCCGGCAGCACCTTCGCCCCGAACGCCTCGACGAACGGGCCCAGGTCCTGCCCCACGTGGTGCAGGTAGATCCGGTCGAAGCCGAGGGCCGCGTAGCCTCGTAGCCACTCGACGTGCCGTTCCAGGTCGGCCGAGATGTTCACAACCTTCGCCACCTGCTCGACCGTGACGTGCTCGGACACCACGTCGAACTCCTCGGCGGTGGCCAGGTCCCAGCAGACCGGCGGTACGAAGATGTTGCCGCGCCACTGGTCGTGGGCGATCGTCTCGGCCTCCTGCTGCGAGCCGGCCCAGCTCAGGTGCACCTGAAGGCAGACCGGTCCGCGGCCGCCGGCGCCGCGGTAGGCGGCGATCATCGCGCGCAGGTGTTCCTCGGGCGCGTTGACGGTGACCAGCCCGTCGGCCCACTCGGCGCACCAGGCGGCGGTGGCCGTGCTGATCGCGGCGCCGATCAGTGGCGGGGTGACCTCCGGGCGGGTCCAGAGCCGGGCCCGGTCGACGGTGATCAGCCCGTCGCGGGACACCTCCTGCCCGTCGAGCAGGTCACGGATGACGTCGACGGACTCGCGCAGGCGGGCGTTGCGGACCTCCTTGCGCGGCCACTTCGCCCCGGTGATGTGCTCGTTGCTGAACTCGCCGGACCCCAGAGCCGCCCAGAACCGGCCCGGGAACATGCTGGCCAGGGTGCCGATCGCCTGCGCGACGATCGCCGGGTGGTAGCGCTGGCCGGGCGCGTTGACCACGCCGAACGACAGGTTTGTGGCCTGTAACGCGGCCCCCAGCCAGGACCAGGCGAAACCCGACTGGCCCTGACGGGAGCTCCACGGCGAGAAGTGGTCGGAACACATGGCGGCGTCGAACCCGGCGCGCTCGGCCGCGATCATCGCGTCCAGGAGCGCGCCGGGCGGGATCTGCTCGTGCGAGGCGTGGATGCCGTACTCGGTCATGGACCGGCTACATACCCACTACTCGGGCGCCATGACCAGGATTCCCAGGCACATCTCGTCGCTCGTGCCCTCGCCCCACACCACATACCGTGCGGGCAGTTTCTGGAGCTGGGGCAGCTGCTTGCGCAGCGTCGCGTCGTGGGTGCAGGTCACCCGTACGTTATCGCCCTTGTTGATTTTGATCGGCTTCGCGAGTGGGACGAGCGCCTGATCGTCGAAGTTGTACTGCGGGGTGTCCAGCAGGGTCTGCGCCTTGGCCGTCCCCGGGTTGAGCTCCACCTTGATCGCCCGGCCCAGCAGGTGCATGTGCCCGGCCGCCATGTAGACCGTGCCGCCCTGCTCGACCGGCTGGTCACAGCTCTGGGTGTTGCCCGATTTCGGCGGCGCGCCCTTGTTGCACCACTGGTTGAGCTGCTTGACCTGCTCCGCCGAGTCGGCGCCGAAACGCTTGCCGACATCGGTGACAGCGGTGTCCCGGTCGCAGAGCTCCCCGCTCTCGCCCGGGGCGCACGGCAGCTCGATCGGGGCCATCACCAGCCCGGTCTCCAGTGGCTTGAGCCCGGTCGCCGAGGAGAGGCGCATCTGCATGCCCGACGCGTCCGAGCCGGGGCCGCCGTCGCCGGCGCCGAGCAGGTTGTAGTGCACCTGCATGACCAGCTTGCTGCCGGGCGGCATGGTGAACCCGAACCCGGACGGCATCAGCGTCTCGCCGGCGCCCGGCGCCCAGTGCGCCACCCAGGCGGTCTGGCCGTCGACACCGCTGTCGCCGAAGCAGGTCCAGCCCTCACCGGCTGTCCCGGCGTCCACCTGCTCGGCGGCTTTCGCCTGCTCGGGGCTGAGCCGGTAGAAGATCGCGTGGTGCACGATCGCCGCGTTCTGCGGGCGGAACTGGCTGCCGGTCAGGTAGGCCGCCTCGGTCAGGCCCGGGTCGACCAGGAAGCACCGGTACTCATCGGTGCCGCCGTTCGGCGCGGCCGGAGTGTACGGCGTCTTCAGCCCCACCTCGACGAAGCGCTCGCCCTCGCGCAGCGGGCTGGCCGGTGGAGCGGAGCCGGAGGCGCTGTGCCCGGTGTGCGGGCTGGCCGGTGGCGCGACCGCGGCCGGCTCCGGCTCCTTGGCACACGCGGCCAGGAACAACGCGGTGGCGAGAACGGCGGCGGTGGCGGGACGGGCGAACCTCATTGCGGGCCTCCCCAGGGCCGGACGACGGGTCCGCCTCATCCTTTCAACCACCAGTCACGCCCGTATATCGGTGGTAACCCGGACGAGACCCTGCGAATGGATCATCAGGGTGGTTTCAGGGTCCTACACTCGGCCGCGTCTCCTCTGTCTGGACCGGCGCGATCTGCGGCTCGGCCGGGCCGCTGTCGCTGCGAGCCAGCGTGAATGCGGCGCCGCAGAAGAGAATCACCACCAGGGCGATCACCACGCTGATCCCCACCCAGAGCGCGGTCCGCGAGACCGGCCGGGGTGGCGCCGGAGGGAAGGCCGGCGCCGCCGGGTACGGTGCGGGCGCGGTGACCCGGGGCAGGTCGGTCTGGGTGTCCGCGGCGGCCACGATGCTCTCCGGGTCGCCCAGGCGCTCCAGGATCGTGCGGACCTCGGCCTCCGACTCCGCGCCCGACTCGGCCCGCGCGATCTCGATGTGCTCGCGCAGGTCGCCGAGCAGTTCCTCACGGCGCCCGGCGGGCAGACGGCTTGCGGCCCGCTCCACCCGTGCCAGGTAGGCGGCGACCAATTCGTCGGTCTGGGTCATCTCAACTCTCCGTTCCCAGGATGCGGTCCACACCGCTGCGGAAGGTGACCCACTCGGTGCGGAAGTGGGTGAGAGCCGCTTCGCCGTCCGACGTGAGGGTGTAGTAGCGCCGTGGCGGGCCGGCCGGGGCCTCCCGCCAGGTGGTCGCGATCCGCCCGTTGCGCCGCAGGCGCGACAGCAGCGGATACATCGTCCCCTCGCTGGTGGTCATGCCCAGACCGTGGCTGAGCTGCTGAACCAGCTCGACGCCGTAGAGCTCGCGCTTGTCGAGAAGCGCGAGCACGCAGTACTCGATGGTGCCCCGGCGCAGGGCCGTGGTCAGTGCCGCTTCGTCTGTCACGTTCACAAGGTACCTTGCGCCGCAAGGTACTAGCAACAATGAGAGGGCCGCCGCAGCGGCCCCCTCGACGATCAGCTCGTGATACGGAACGTGGCGTCGGCCTTCTCCGTGGTGGTGCTGATCGGGTCGATGCGCAGCAGGTAGTTGTAGTGCCGCAGGTAGCGGGTCGGGTAGTTGTACGACTGGAACGACGACCAGGTGCTGTCGGCCAGCCCGGCCACCTGCTTGAACGTGGCGTCCGCGGCGAACGTCGCGGTGCCGTCGTTGGCGGCGAGCTGCCCGTCGTACGAGTAGTGCCGCAGGTAGTAGCCCGGGTAGTTGACCGACTCGAACGACACGTAGCCCGAGCTGTTCGCCAGGCCGGGGACGATCCGGAACTGCGAGTCGCGCAGCGGGCTCACGTCCGCGTCGATCCGTACGTCGAAGTTGGCGTGCCGGACATAGCGGGTCTGGTTGTTGTAGGACTGGATCCGCTTGAGCGTCGTCGTGCTCGCGCCCCACTTGGCCAGCACCCGGGTCTCCTCGGCGGCGGTCAGGTTCAGGATCGAGCCGTGCCGCTTCTTGGTGGTGCCGAGGCTGTAGTCGGTACGGGTGGCGAAGTTCGCGGTGCTGCCCAGGTTGGTCGACCGCACCGGCATGTACCCACGGCCGGTGGCGTACTGGTCGACCCAGAGGTGCCACTCGTTCACGCCGTTGGTCTGCGCCCACATCGGGCCCTCGACGACGTTGCCGCCGGTGGCGCCGTTGGAGATGCCGAGGTGCTGGAGGTCGCCGATCTTCGTCCACGTGCCGAGGATCGAGTTGCTGCCCTCGACGGTGATCTGCCCGTCGGCCGACGCCCGGTAGTAGCGGTACCCGCCCAGGCTGTTCGCCACCTCGACGATCTGGGTGTCGATGATGCCCTGGCCGGATCCCCTGTCGATGTAGAGCGTCGGGGCGGTCACGGTGCGGAAGTCGCTGGTCCGGACGTACCAGATGCGGTGCTTGGTGACGCCGTTGAGCAGTGAGTTGGTGGCCCAGTAGATGACGTAGTCGTTGGTGGCCGGATTCCAGATGGCCTCCGGCGCCCACGCGTCACCGGCGCCGGAGATGCCGCCGGCCACGTTGATCAGCCGGGGCACCGACCAGTTGACCAGGTCGGTGGACTCCCAGACGACCAGGTTCTTGCTGCCTTTGCTGGACGCGTCACCCCACGAGGTGCCGCTGGCGATCCGCAGGTCGGTCGCGATGATCCAGTACTTGTCGCCGTTGGGGGACCGGACGATCGCTGGGTCGCGGACACCCTTGGTGCCGACCGTGGACAGCAGGACCGGGCCGCCGGCGTTGAGGTCGGTCCAGTTGCGACCGTCCTTGCTGTGGGCGAGATAGATCTGCTCACCCTGCGCCGACTCGCCGATGAAGTGGGCCATCAGATAGCCGGTGAACGGGTCGAGGGCGCTGGCGGGGGCGGCCAGGCCGGTGAGGACGAGGACGAAGGTGGCCAGTAACGCGCTGATGCGACTGAGGACTCGGGGCATCGAAACTCCGATTGTTAGCGCTAACGCACGGGGGAATGTTTCGAAGTGTTGATGCCCGTAACTTTCTTGTCAAGAACTCGGCCGGGGGGGGGCGCGCGGGGAAGGGGGTGGAGTCGGGGGGGGGCTGACGGCGCGTGGTCCGCGGGACCAAGTTGGGGTTTTTTGCGAGG
>NZ_JBEZXU010000019.1:0-180788 GCF_040638175.1 Actinoplanes sp. NPDC026670 | reverse complement strand
GCGAATCCACCGCATCCGCCGCCGAACCCGCCTGCGCAAACGTCAACACACCAGCAGCCAGAACCACCCCGGCGCCGATCCACGGCACGATCTTCCTCATCAAATTTCTCCGTTCTCAGTCGCGGGGGCCGAAGCGGATGGGGTCCGACCAGTCGATCGCCTTGTGGTCGCGGACGGTGAAGAACAGCAGGGCGCCCGTGCTGTCCTTGGCGAGGATCCCGGCACGGGTCTCCTGGCCCAGAACGATCGGGGTGACGTTGGTGCGGCTCGCCCAGCCGGTTCCGGCGCCGGCGTCGACACCGGGGCCGAACTGGGTGCCGGCCGCGGTGCCCGGGTAGATGTTCACGCCGCCGGTCGACGTGACCACGGTCAGCAGGTCGTCGTAGCCGTCGTCGTTGACGCTGCCGAGGGTGACCTCCTTGCAGCAGCCCCAGCCGGAGCCGTAGACGACTCCGGCGCTGAAGCTGCCACCCGTGGCGTTGCCCTTGTACAGCAGCAACTGCTGAGTGGAGGACTTCACCACGAGCAGGTCGTCGTACTGGTCGCGGTCCACCTTGCCGATCGCCACGTCACGCAGATCCGTGGACCAGCCCGAACCGATCTGCACCCGCGCGCCGAAGACACCACCGGCGGCGGTGCCCGGGTACAGCCACTGGATGTTGGTGGAGGTCTCGATCACCACCAGGTCGTCGTACGCGTCCCGGTTGACCTTGCCGGCCGCGAACTCCCGCATGACGTTCCAGCCGCTGCCGATCTGCACCCGCGGGCCGAACGTGTTGGCCGCCGTTCCCGGGTGCAGCCACAGCACACCGGCGCTGTCGGTGCCGATGACATCGGTGTACGCGTCCCGGTTGAACTTGCCGGTGACCAGGTTGGTCAGGTCGGACGGCTGCGGCACGTAGATCTTGCCGCTGGGCGGGAACCGGGCCGCCCAGCCGGCGGTCGCGGTGCGCGGGTGCAGCCAGGTACGCCCGGTCGTCGCGTCGACACCGATCAGCCCCTGGATGCCGGTGTCGTCGACGGTGCCCTTGATGAGGTTGGCGGCGTAGTTCCAGCCGGTACCCGCGCCGGCGTCGACACCGGGCCCGAACTGGGTGCCCGCGGCGGTGCCGGGGTAGATCCGCATCGCCCCGGTGGACGTCTCGACGGTCAGCAGGTCGTCGTAGTCGTCGTTGTTGAACTTGCCCACCTGGAGCTGCTTGCAGCAACCCCACCCGGTGCCGTAGACGACCCCGGCGCTGAAGCTGCCACCCGTGGCGTTGCCCTTGTACAGCAGCAACTGCTGGGTGGAGGTCTTCACCACGAGCAGGTCGTCGTACTGGTCGCGGTCCACCTTGCCGATCGCCACGTCACGCAGATCCGTGGACCAGCCCGAACCGATCTGCACCCGCGCGCCGAACACCCCGCCCGTGGCGGTGCCCGGGTACAGCCACTGGATGTTGGTCGACGCCTCGATCACGACCAGGTCGTCGTACGCGTCCCGGTTGACCTTGCCGACCACGAACTCCCGCATCCCGGCCCATCCGGTGCCGATGCGGACGCGGTCGGCGTACGCGTTGCGGGTCCTGGTCCCCGGGTGCAGCCAGAGGTTGCCGGACGCGTCGGCGCCGATCAGGTCCTCGATGCCGTCCCGGTTGAACTCGCCGGTGACCTGCTCGCGCAGTCCGTCGGGCACGGTCGCGACGCCGGCCCGGATCCAATCGGCGAGATCATCGGTACGGGCCTCGAAGGCGCCCTCCCGGGTCTCGCTCTCACCGAGGCACCCGTTCTGCCAGGACGTGTCGCTGATCCCGACCAGCTGGACGCCGGCCTGGGTCTCTCGGAACGCCGGGCCACCCGCGTCACCCTTGCACAGGGTCGCGCCACTGGTGGCGCCACTGACCGCGAACGAGTCGGCGGTCACCGCGCCGACAGTGAAGTCACCGGCGTGCATCCGGGTCGGCACCCAGACGTTGCTGGTCCGGCCGTAGCCGGCGATGCGCAGCGTCTCGCCCTCCTGCGGCGCGCCGCCGTCCAGCGTGACCGGTGTGATGTTCTTGACCGGCGCGGACAGTTCGGCGAGGACGATGTTGCGGCTGGCGTGCGGCGTCAACGACACCACGGACAGCCGGTGCCCGCTCACCGCCGCCAGGTTGGCGCGGCCGAGGACGACAGTGGTCGGCCGGGTCGGCGCACCGGCCGTGACGGCGGTCGTGCCGTCGGCGAAGCAGGACTTCGCCGTGACGATCCATCGGGCGTGCACCAGCGCGCCGGTGCAGCTGCCGATGTCGCCGAAACTCACCTTGGCGACGAACGGCAATGAGCCGTCCGGCACCTCCTGGGCGCCGGCCATCGCCAGCGCCGTGCCTCCGCTGAGGAGGCTCCCGGCGAGGCCCGCCACCAAGGCGGCGGAACCCCACGAACGTATACGTCTGCGCATCTCACTCCCCGTGTCTTCACTGACATGCGACAGCCGAAATCCGGCGGACATCGGCCGGCATCGAACGAATGATAGTGAAGATCCTCAATTGAGCGGGGGTTAACAATCGCGGTCCACCGCACCAACAGGCCGGTCACGGACGGTTCGCCGACCCACCTGAACAGGCAGCCGTCGCTCCGTCGGCGGAACACGCCCGCCCGCGAAAAATTAAGTGATAGCAGTCACATTGTTATGCGTCACTCGATGACGGCCCCTTCGGTGATCCGCTGCGGGCCGGCCCAGGAAGCGCCCTCGTTGATCCAGGCGTCCACCGAACCGGTCCGGTTCACCCGCAGGTAGTCGGCCCGCGCGTCGCCGCCGACCTGGGCGAACCGCACCTGCCCGGGATCGGCCGTGGTGCCCGACGCGACCTGACCCAGCGACGACCAGCCGCCATGCCCGTCACCACCGCGGTTCAGCCAGGCCTGCACCGCGCCACTCGCGGTGAGCAGCAAATAGTCCGCCTTGGCGTCGCCGTCGAAATCGGCCAGCCGGACCCGGCCGGCGTCGGAGGTCACGCCGACCGCGACCTTTCCCAGGTTCGACCAGCCGCCGTAGCCGTCACCGCCCCGGTTCAGGTAGACGGTCACCGCACCGGTCGCCGCGAACAGCAGGTAGTCGGCCCGGCGGTCCCCGTCGAAGTCGGCGAAGCGCACCTGGCCACGATCCGTCGTCAGGCCGAGCGCGACCTGACCGATGTTCGACCAGCCGCCACCCTTGTCGCCGCCCCGGTTCAGGTACACGGTCACCGCGCCGGTCGCACTGAACAGCAGGTAGTCGGCCCTACGATCACCGTCGAAGTCGGCGATCCGGACCCGGCTGCGGTCCGCGGTGAGACCCAGCGCGACCTCGCCGAGAGCGGTCCAACCGTCGTCACCGCCGTTGCGCCAGACCTGTACCGCGCCACCGTCGGCGAGCAGCCAGTAGTCGTCACGCCCGTCACCGTCGAAGTCAGCCCACCGCACCTTGCTCGTGATCTCCGGCGCGCTTCCGGCCGGCGCCGGCGAGGAGGTCACCCCGCCGTCGGCGACCGCCTGCTCCAGCGCGGTGTGGAACGTCTCGCCCATCACGGCGTAACCCGTGTCGGCCGGGTGCAGCTCGTCGAACATCTGATCGGCGGTCACGGCGAAGTCCACGTACCGGATCCGGTCTCCGCTCGCGGCATGGTCCGCAACGATCTGCCGGGCCGCGGTGTTGTACCTGCCGACGGCTTCGGCCAGCCGCGGCGCGGTCGGGAGCAGGCCGCCGAGCACGACGGTGACGCCCGGCCGGGCGGCGAAGATCCGGGAGACCAGGCCCGCAAGGCGGTCCGGCGCATGCTCCTTGTCGTCGCTCCGGTCCAGGTCGTTGATGCCGATGTGCAGGAGTACGACATCCGGCGCGGCCGCGGCCATCCAGGTGTCGATCCTCGTGGCGATCGCGTCGATCAGGTAGCCGCTGTGGCCCTCGTGATCCGGATCCGGCACCGGGCCGCTCCGCTGCGAGCCGGCGAACTCCATCGTGAACGCCGACTGACCGCGCGCCAGATTCCACAGTGGAAGCCGGTATCCGCCACCGGCGCCGCCGACCCCGACCGTGATCGAGTCACCGACCGGCAGCACCCGTAGATGCGGCACGGTCGCGGCGTGGGCCGGGCCGGGAGCGATGAGAACGGCACTGACGAGGGACAACAGGCCGAGTAGGGCCGGGCCTGATCGGAAGATCTTCACGGCGCCCATTAGATCTGCGAGACAGAGCGTGCCGCGACCCCGCTTCGATCGACGCTAAGCATTCACCGCTATGCATATTGTCACCGCGCCTCCGGTGGCGCATGATGCACCGGGGGCATCGAAGATCGTGAAAGTTCATCACGGGGAACGGATCTTTAAATGCGAAACCGATCACGCCCGTTGCGGCGTGCGTCAGTGCTGTCCGGAATCGCCCTGACGGTGGCTCTGGCCGGGAACGCTCCGGCCACAGCGGTCACCGGGGGCACCGATGTGGCAGCGGGAACGCTGCCGTTCGTGGCCCGCCTGGATCTGGGCGCCACCGAACGCTCCTGCACCGGAGTCCTGGTGCATCCACAGGTCGTGCTCACCGCCGCGGCCTGTTTCGCGGGCGCCGACGGCACCGCCCGGACCGGCGCGCCGCCACTGGCCACGAAGGTCACGGTGGGCCGCTCCGACATCACGGCCACCGGCGGCGCCGTCACCTCGGTGACGCGGATCGTGGTGCATCCCACGAAGAACCTCGCGCTGGCCCGCCTGGACACCGCGGTCACCACGATCACTCCGGTCGCGATCGCGTCCGCCGCGCCGGCCGCGGGTGACCTGCTCACTCTCGCCGGCTTCGGGCGTACCGGCGCCGAATGGGTGCCGGGCAGGCTCAAGGCCGCCCAGTTCACGGTCCAGACCGCCGCGACCGCGACGTTCGACGTCGCTCCGAGCGGCTCCTCCGGCGCCGGCATCTGCCGGGGTGACGCCGGTGGTCCCGCGCTGCGGTCGAGCAACGGCGCCTACCAACTGGTGGGCCTGCACCACTCGTCCAACCAGGCGGGCTGCCTGGGTGAGGCGTCCGGCACGCCGGGCGCGACCGAGACCCGGGTCGACACCGAACGGACCTGGGTGACCGACAACCTGCCCGGCTTCGCCAGCGGCCTCGAAGGGACCGACGTCCGCCCGAACTGGCAGAACACCGTCGGCCCCGCCGGCTCGGCCAACGTCGTCGGCGCCTGCTGCTCGCTGACCGCCCCGGAGCTCGGCGTCCGCCCGGAGAGCCCGCACAGCGGGTCGAACACGCTGATGTACTCCGGCAAGGACAACAGCGCCACCCAGTCGTACGCGTACCTCAAGGCCTTCGGTCTGCGGAACACCAAGCTCCGCGCCGGGTCGGTGCTGTCGTACTGGATCTACCCGCAGAGCAGCGCCACCAGCTCGGCCGTGAGCGGATCGAACAGCACCTGCGTGGCCGTCGACCTGGCCTTCGTGGACGGGTCCAACCTGCGTGACAGCGGCGCCCTCGACCAGCGCGGCAACAGCGTCCACCCGGGCGGGCAGTGCGGCAAGCTCACTCTGGACACCTGGAACCAGGTGATCGTCCCGATCGGCACGCTCCGCGCCGGCCGGCAGATCGACACCCTCTCCATCGGGTACGACCAGGCCGTCAACACCGGTGGCTACCGCGGATACGTGGACGACATCCGGATCACCGACGTCCTGGAGTCGCCCCAGTTCACCTCCGGACTGGAGACCGGCGACACCGCTCCGACGTGGACGAACACCGTCTCGGCCGGGTCGCCGGGCGGCGGCGGCGGCGGACTGGCCGGAGTCGGCGGCCTGTGCTGTGCGGTCACGATTCCGGAGCTGGGCCCCCGCACCGAGCTGGCGGCCACCGGGACGAACGCGCTGATGTACTCCGGCAAGGACAACAGCACCACCACCTCGTACGCCTACCTGAAGGCCTTCCAGCTGAACGAGGTGTACATCAAGCCCACGACGAGACTGACCTACCGGATCTTCCCGCAGAGCACGGCCACGAACAGCGCCGTCGGTGGCGCCAACAGCACCTGCATCTCGGTCGACCTGCTCTTCGTCGACCAGTGGGACGCCAAGAAAACCAACATGCGTGACACCACGGAGGCCCTGGACCAGAAGGGCAACCGCGCGCACCCGACGAGCCAGTGCGGCAAGCTCACCATGGACGCCTGGAACGAGGTGACCATCTCGCTGGGCGCGGTGAACGGCAAACAGATCACCGAGTTGGACGTCGGTTACGACCAGCCGCTCAACTCCGGCGGATATCGCGGCTACATCGACGACATCCGCATCACCGAGTAGCGCTGGAAATCGGCCGGGGCCCACCGAGGGGCCCCGGCCGGTTCAGGCCCGGACGCAATTGGCGCCGAGATCCGCGAAAGACGATTCCTCGGGAGTTCCGGGCGCGACACGGCAGAGGCCGAACCGGAAACCGAACGTCCCGAACAGCGACAGAAACGTGTGCGACTCGACCGTCAGGACACCCGCGCCGCACTGGCGGGCCGAGTTGAAGCCCCGGCCGAGCAGGTCGGCGGGGACGTAATAGCGCAGGTAGTAGCACTGCCCGTCGGATTCGGCGACCGAGATGGCGCCGACCACATCCGCGTACCGGCCCCCGGCCACCGACCGGTATTCGAGCGTCCCGATCGCGGTGGCCGCCCCGTTTCCGACCGTCCAGGAGACCGGCGCCGCCTGCGCGGGAACGGAAATGGCGACAGAGGCCAGAACCGCCGCGGCGGCAACGGCGATCCGGGTATTCCACATGCGATTCACTAGCGTTTCCTCTCGGCGTGACCGGCTGGAACCCGACCGTATCGAGATATCCACGCGGAGGAATGCGCTCATCGAAGACTCGAATGACGACGGCCCGCGTCACCACACGGGTGACGCGGGCCGTCGGGGGCGAGACGTCAGCTGGTCTCGCCGGCCACGCTGAACGAGCCCAGCCGGTTGATGGCGGCCAGGGTGCCGAGCACGATGAAGATCGCGCTCATCACGATGGCCGTGGTCAGGCCGATCGTCGACTCCAGGATCGCGGTCGGGGCGATCTTGTCGGCGATGGTGATCACGTACTGACCGATGGCCAGGTTCTTCGTGCCGCTGACGAAGTTACCGAGCAGGCCCTCCCAGACCAGGATGTAGACCAGGCCGACCAGCACCGGGCGACGGCTGAGCAGGCTGAACAGCAGGAACAGCGCGGAGTAGGCGAACGCGCCGACCACACTGGCGACGGCCAGGGCGGCACCGAGTTTGGCCGAGCCGGCCAGGACGCCGGTGACGAAGAGCGGCACGGCCGCGACCACGGCGGTGACCGCGGCGGCCACCGCGTATTTCGCCAGGATGATCTCGTAGCGGGGCAGCGGCTTGGTGAGGATGTGCACGATCGTGCCGTCGTCGACCTCGGAGCCGAGGACGCCGGTGCCGACGATCAGGGCCACCACCGGCAGCACCACGGCCAGGCCCAGGCCGACGATGACCGCCTGGCCCCACATGTCGGGGGTCACACCATACGCCCGGCAGATCGCGGCCAGGCCGATCAGCAACAGTGGCAGGGGCAGGAGCAGCAGGGCTCGCCGGCGGCCGAAGAGGCCACGCGCGGTGATGAAAGCAACCGTGGACATCAGCCCTCCAGCAGGTAGGAGAAGACGCTCTCCAGGGACTCGTCGGACGGCACCACCTGGCGCAGCCGGATGCCCTGGTCGAGAGCGATACGGGGCAGCACGCGGGTGAAGCTGCCGTAGTCGGAGGCCCGCACGGTGAGGCCGTTGGCCTCGATCTCGATGCCGGCGACCGATTTCTCGGCGATCAGCGCGACGGCCAGCCGGCGGTCGTCGGAGCTGCGCACGGCGAAGACGTGCGGCCGGTTGGTCATCAGGCGGCGGATCTTGCGGTAGTCGCCGGAGGCGGCGAGCCGGCCGGCCACGATCACCTGGACCAGCCCGGCGACCTGCTCGACCTCCTCCAGGATGTGCGAGCTGAACAGGATGGTGTGGCCGTTGTCGCCGAGGCGGTGCAGCAGCTCCATCATGTGCATCCGCTGGCGCGGGTCCATGCCGTTGAACGGCTCGTCGAGCAGCAGCACCCGCGGCTCGTGCACCAGTGCCGCGGCGACCCGGGTGCGCTGGCGCATGCCCTTGGAGAAGGTCTCGATGCGGCGCTCGGCGGCACTCGTCATCTCGACCAGCTCGAGCGCGCGCTGGGCGGCGCCGGCCGGGTCGGGCAGTTTCTGCATCTTGGCGCAGGCGGTCACGAACTGGCGGGCGGTGAGGAAGCCGTGCACCGACTCCCGCTCGGTGACCAGGCCCAGGTCGCGGTAGACCGACGGGTTGCGCCAGGTGGGCTTGCCGTCGATGGTCACGGTGCCCCGGGAGGGGGCCAGGAAGCCGGCCATCATGTGCAGCACGGTGGTCTTGCCGGCGCCGTTCGGCCCGAGCAGGCCCGTCACACCGGGGTTCAGCGACATGGAGATGTCGTTGACCGCGACCACGTTGCCGTACCACCGGGAGACGGTGGACAGCTCGACCACGCCTGTGGTGGTCGGTGTCTCGGCCGGGAGCGTCTGGGTGGTCACAGCGAGGCCACCTTCCGGTAGCGGGCCAGCAGGATGAGGAGGCAGGCGGCGATCAGGCAGACCGCCTCGATGCCGTAGATCGGGCCGAACCGGCCGAGCTCGAGGTCGAATCGGCCGCCCATCCACTGCCCGACCCCGGCCAGCAGGGTCATCGGGCTGCCCAGGAAGGCCAGCTGGTTGGCGGTGGTGGAGGGCAGCGAGCTGAGCACGCCGACGATCGGGGTGGTCACCAGGAAGACCGCCACGATCCCGCCGGCCGCGAACGCCTGCTTGCCGGTGAACGAGGCGACCAGCAGGCCGATGGCGGCGAACATCAGCGCCCAGAGCAGGCTGTAGCCCCAGCCGGGCAGCAGGTCGCCGATCTCGTTGAAGACACCCTTGACGCCGTCCTTGGTGGTGAACACCGCGCCGAGGAACATGATGAACTGCGGCACGCCGAGCAGCAGCCAGATCGCGCTGACCATGGCGGCGAACTTGGCCGAGACGTAGTCGGCGGCACGCAGCGGCCGGCTGAAGTACAGCGGCAGGGTGCCGGACCGCAGGTCGCGGGAGACCAGCTGGGGCGCCACGATCGCGGTGAAGAAGATGATCAGGAAGCTCATCTGACCGGCGAACTCGAGGTAGGTGAGCACATCCGCCTCGCCGGTGATCGACCGGACCGCGGCCACGATCACCGCGACCAGCAGCATGATCCCGAAGACCAGCCAGGGGAAGATCTTCGCCTTGGCGGAACGGCCCAGACCATACGCCGCGCGCAGCCCGTGCACGAAGAGCGCCTGCTGCATCGCGAGCCGGCCCAGACGCGGGCCGTCGTAACGCTGGTATCCGATGTCATGGATGACGCCGGCCTCAGACATCGGCCGTCTCCTTCGTGGTGAAGAGCTCGGCGACGCGGTGCCGACGCTGGTCCAGGCGGTGCAGGTTGAGGTCGAGGTCGGTGACGGCGTGCAGGATGCGGTCATACGCCTCGTCCGACTCCATCGGCACGAGCAGCAGCCGGCCCTCACGGGTGACCGCCAGGCCGCGCTCGGCGAGGGCGGTGGCCAGCTCATCCGTGCCGTCGGCGACCTCGACCGCCAGGATGTCGGACGCCTCGGTCATCGAGGAGATCCGGTCGGCGCGCAGCAGCCGGCCGCCCTCGATCGCGATCAGCGAGTCACAGATCCGCTCGACCTCGCCGAGCAGGTGCGAGCAGACGACCACGGAGATGCCGAACTCGTTGCCGATCCGGTGGACCAGGCTGAGCATCGCGTCGCGGCCGGCCGGGTCGAGGCCGTTGGTCGGCTCGTCGAGCAGCAGCAGGTCGGGGTCGTGCACGAGCGCCTGGGCCAGCTTGACCCGCTGCTTCATACCGGTCGAGTAGCCACCGATCTGCCGGTAGCGCTCCTCGTAGAGGCCGACGTGCCGCAGCGCCTCGGAGGCGCGCTCGCGGGCGGTGGTCTTCGGCAGCCCGCTCATCCGGCCCAGATGGGTCACGAACTCGGCGGCCGAGACGTCCGGCGGCAGGCAGTCGTTCTCCGGCATGTAGCCGACGCGGGCGCGGACCTGGTCGGTCTGGGTGACCGGGTCGAGGTTGAAGACCCGGACGCTGCCGCCACTGGGCGGCAGCAATCCGAGCATGATCTTGATGAAGGTGCTCTTGCCGGCGCCGTTGGCGCCGACCAGTCCGATGACGCCGGCATCGACGGCGACGGTCAGGTCCGCGAGGGCGGTCACCCCGCCGCCGTACGTCTTGGTCAGCCCGTCCGTAACGATGATGGTCACGGGCTCAGCCTAGGAAGTCGCCGCACGGATATGGATCCGGAAATCCCCTGAGGGGCACTCAGGGTTTCTCAGCCCGCTCTCAGCTTGAGGTGTCGCTCAGCTCAGCGAGACCTGGAAGACCGGGAGCTTGCCGAGCCGACGGTACTCGCGCAGCGCGTCGGGGGTGCTGTCCACCGACGAGTCCTGGCCCTTGTGGTTGGCCGGGGTCTCGAAGTGCACCATCGCCTTGATCTTCGGGAACCGGCTGATCTGCTCGCCGACCTCACGATAGAACTCGGCCATGTGGTCCGGGTTGCGCTTGGAGAACCAGACACCCCACTCGGCCACCATGAGCGGCTTCCCGGGGTGCCGGCGGGTCACCCAGTTGTAGAAGCCGGGCCAGTGCGGTTTGCTCGCCGACCGGCGGTTGAGCAGTTCGTCGAAGTCGCCGTGGCCGTATCCGGGGTCGCTGTAGGAGTAGGTGTCGAAGCCGATCCAGTCGACGACGTCGTTGCCCGGGTACATGTGCTGGAACCAGCTCTTGGTGGTGTGCGGGACGTACGCCATGTGTACGAGAACGGTCACCACGTTGTAGGCGCCCTTGGCTCGCAGCCGCTTCACCACGTGCCGGAACATGGCCGCGTAGTCGCGCGCGGTGTAGCCCGAGCCGGCCTGCTCGCGTACCTGGTCCTCGGCCTCGTGGTGGATCGCGAAGAAGAACTTCTCCCGGTAGTTCTGCCGGATGTGGGCGGCGAGCCGGTCCAGGAACTCGTCGGTGGCCCGGTCGCCGCGGGCGATCTGGGCCCAGGTGGCGCTCTCCGGCTTCCAGTTGAGCAGCAGGATGCGCTTGTGGCCGGGTTCCCGGGAGATGGCGATCTCCTGCTTGGTCGGGAACACCTGCCGGACACCGCGGTGGTAGGCGTGGAAGATCGCCTGGTGCCGGCCGGTCTTGCGCTCGAACTCGGCGAGCGCCTGCACGCCACGGGCCTCGGTACGCGCGCCGGGCGCCACCCCCCACAGGATGCCGCAGGTCGGGACCAGCCTCGACGCGGTGCGGCAGGTCCGCGCGGCGGCGGGCGGGGCCGGGCGGTCGACGGTCCGGGCGGCGCCGTTGCCGGTGGCCGTGGGCGGCGGGGTCCAGCTCGGCGTGACGGTGGCCCGGACCGGCGGCGGTGGCACGGCGGCGGTGGTGGCGGGCGGCGGGGCCGGGGTCCCGCTCGGGGTGACGACGGCACGCGCGGGCCGCCTCGGTGCGGTCCGTGCCGGCGGGCTGGAGACGGCCGGTTCGATGCGGGCGGGTGACTCGGGCGGTGCGCCGTGCTGGTCCGGTCCTCCGGCGTACGCCCAGGTCAGCGTCGCCGTCGTCGACATGGTGAAGGCCGTGGTCAGCGCGACTAGTTGCAGGGACTTTCTCACAAGCGCCGAGTATCAAAGGATCACGGCGCAATGTCCAGTAACATCATGATTTAAACCCGAAAAGGATGTTTGCTGGCTTTCATCCTTACCGGGGAAAGATCAGGATTGGACTGAGATCCCGACTCGACCGGTTCGACAGCGCCTGGGAAACTGTCCCCCAAACAGCTTCAGGGGGATTCGAAGTGAATGGTTCGGTACTGCCCGAGGACGTCCTCCGGGACGCGCCCTCCTTCACCCCGCGCCCCTATGAGCTGGCCGACCTCGAGCTTCTGCTCTCCGGCGCCTACGCTCCGCTGACCGGCTTCCTGGGCCGCACCGACCTGGCGGCGCTGGCCCGGCGCGGCCGGCTCGCCGACGGCACGCCGTGGCCGGTCCCGGTGACGTGCGAGATCCCCGGTGAGGTGGCGTCCGCACTGGACCCGGCCGACCCCGGTCGCCGCACCCTGGTGCTGACCGACATGGAGGGTGCGCCGGTCGCCGCGATCGAGGTCACCGACGTGTGGCCGACCGGGGAGAACAGGTTCGGCATCGGCGGGCCGGTGCGGCGCATGGGCGACGGCGGGCACGGCCCGTTCCAGCGGCTGCGGCGCACACCGGAGGAGGTCCGGGCGCTGATCCCGCCGGGCCGGGTGCTGGGCGTCATCGCCGACCGGCCACTGCACCGGCCGCAACTGGCACAGATCGCGCACGCCGCCCGTACCCTCGCGGCTCATCTCTTGATCTTGATCCCGGTCAGCGGACCGGGACCGGACGGCCTGCCGCCGGAGTCGCTGGTCCGCTCGATCTTCGCGGCGCGCGACCGGATGCCGCCGGCGACCGTGGTCGCCGTGCCGCTGCTGACCCGCGGCGACGAGATGCGCGACGCGCTGCTGCGCGCCCGGGTGGCGGCCGCCTACGGGGTGAGCCACGTGCTGTCCACAGGGGACACGCTCTCCGGCGCCGGCCTGCGGGTGCTGGTGCCGCGTGAGCTGGCCTACGACAACCGCGACGGGCAGTGGCGCTGGCGTGACGACATCCCGCCGCGCAACCGCCGCCTGGCGATGAGCCCGGCCGAGATCGACGATCTGCTGGACCGGGGATTCCCGCTACCCGAGTGGCACACCCCGCCGGCGGTGGCCAAGGAGCTGTCCCGGGTGCGGCCGCCGCGCCGGCACCGGGGTCTGGTGGTCTTCTTCACCGGCCTGTCCGGCTCCGGCAAGTCGACCATCGCCCGCAACCTGGCCGACGCCATGCGGGAGAACGGGGAGCGCACCATCACCCTGCTCGACGGTGACGTGGTGCGCCGGGAGCTGACCGCCGGACTGGGCTTCAGCAAGTCCGACCGGGATCGCAACGTGCGCCGGATCGCCTGGGTGGCGGCCGAGGTGGGCCGGCACCGGGGCATGGCGGTGGCCTGCCCGATCGCGCCCTACGAGGCGGCCCGTGCGGCGGCCCGGCGGATGGCGGTCGAGGCCGGCGCGGGGTTCGTGCTGGTGCACGTGGCCACGCCGCTGGAGGTGTGCGAGAGCCGCGACCGCAAGGGGCTGTACGCACGGGCGCGAGCCGGCCAGTTGCGCGGGATGACGGGCATCGACGATCCGTACGAGGAGCCGACCGATGCCGAGCTGACCATCGACACCACCACGATGACGGTTCCGGAGGCGGTCGAGATGGTGCTCAGTCACCTGGTCGAGAACGGTTGGGTGGAGCCCAAAATGGGATAAACCCATCACTTGCGGCGGGAGTGTGGCGTTAGCCCTTGGGGCGAAACGCCCAAACCGACACTCTCTTCCCGGAAGGGCCGCCGAAGACTGATGGAACCGTCTCGCCCCTCGTCCGATCTCTCGCACTACCTCGGTGCGTTCCGCCGTCACTGGTGGATCGCCCTGGTGGCCACGGGTGCCGGCCTGGGCGGCGGCGCGGTCCTGACGCAGGCCATGCCCAAGGTGTACGAGTCGTCCGCGTCCGTGCTGGTGGAGTCGGTCAGCCAGGACACCAACGCCGAGGGCGGGCGCACCAAGGGCACCGTCAACCTGGACACCGAGGCACAACTCGTCGGGTCCGGAGCGGTCGCGGTGAAGGCGACCACCCTCCTGCGCAGCGACCTCCCGCCGGTCGAACTGGCCAAATCGGTCTCGGTGCAGGTCCCGGCGAACACCACGGTGCTGGTGATCACCTTCAAGGCGGACGACCCGCGGGCCGCACAGGCCGGATCGCACGCGTTCGCCGAGGCGTACCTGCGCAACCGGGAGGAGACCGCACGCTCCCAGTTGGACAAACGGATCCGCTCGCTCAACCTCAAGGTCCGGCAGCTGACCACGATGCTGGCCGGGATCAACGCGAAACTGGCCGCCGCGGCCAAGGGCAGCTCCGCGGAAGGCAACCTGCAGAGCCTGCGCAACAACTCGCAGAACCAGCTCAACTCGCTGACCGGGCGCCTCAACGAGCTGACCACCACGATGGTCGGCGGCGGCAGCATCATCAGCGACTCGCGCCTGCCCGAGGAGCCGACCAGCCCCAACGCGTGGCTCAACATCGGCACCGGCGGCATGCTCGGGCTGCTGCTCGGGCTCGGGCTGGCCTACCTGCGGGAACGGTTCGACAGGCGGCTGGTCACCCCGAGCGACGTCCGCGACCGGGGCCGGGTGCCGGTGCTGGCCGCCCTCGACGACCGCAGCACCCCGCACTTCGACGACGTGCTCCAGCCGTACGGGCCGGGTGGCCGGGTCTTCAACCGGCTGCGCAACGAGGTGCTGGCCTCCCTCCACG
Organism: Actinoplanes sp. NPDC026670; assembly: GCF_040638175.1. Classification (NCBI taxonomy): domain Bacteria; kingdom Bacillati; phylum Actinomycetota; class Actinomycetes; order Micromonosporales; family Micromonosporaceae; genus Actinoplanes; species Actinoplanes sp. NPDC026670. The sequence goes on along the minus strand of NZ_JBEZXU010000019.1, from coordinate 166,339 downwards.
AGGGCGACCAGATCATCGTGGTCACCGGGATCAGCCGTGGCTCGGCGAGCACGCTGGTCGCGGCGAACCTGGCGGCGGCGCTGGCCCGTACCGGCAGTGATGTGACGCTGATCGGCGCGCACCTGCCGGACAGCGTGATCGACACCGCGCCGCTGGCCCGGATGTTCGGGGTCTCCGCCCTGCCCGGCCTCTCCGACCTGCTGGCCGGCCGGGTGAGTCTGTCCGGGACCCTGCAACGCGCCCCGCGCATCCCGTCGCTGCGGGTGATCACGACCGGGGGCGCGGCCACCGCGGCCGGGCTGATGCAGTCGCAGCGGCTCAAGGACACCCTCCAGACGCTGCGCGAACAGGGTGGGTACGTGGTCATCGAGGCGCCGTCGACGAGCAGCAGCGCCGACGCGCAGAGCCTGGCCAGCCTGGCCGACGCGGCGATCCTCGCGGTCGAGCTGCGCCGGTCCAAGCGGCCCGCCCTGATCGACGCGGCCGAGCAGCTGAGCCGGGTCGGCACGAAACTGCTCGGTACCGTGGTGCTGCCGCGGCTCGCCCCGATCCAGCCGGGTGACCTGGCGGCGCCCGCGGTGGCGTTGCCGGTGCCGGACGACTCGCTCCCGGTGCCCGACGAGACGGAGACGTCCGAGGTGCCGGACGGCCCGACGCAGGCGCTGCCCTACGCCGGGCGGCAGCGGCCGGGCGGCGAGGACGACGCCGAACCCGTCTCGGTCACCGACCTCGCCGGCGCCGGCGCCACGGAGGGCGACGACAAGTGACCGCGGTCGCGGCGGCAGCGCACGCCGGGCCCGCTCCGCGAACCGTCAAGAACCGCTCGCTGCCGTCCTGGCCGGTGGCCGGCACCCTGCTGCTCTATCCACTGTGGTGGGCGCTCGGCCTGGGTGTGCTGATCTTCCCGATGACCGCGGCGGCGATGCTGTTCCTGCTGATCCGCCGGCGGGCGGCGGGCCGGCCGGTGCGGATGCCACCAGGCTTCGCCTGGTGGGCGATCTTCCTGGCCGCGGTGGTGGTGAGCATCGCCGCGCTGGGCGCGGACCCGGCGGGCACGGTGCCGGAACGTGCCACCGAGCGGTTGGTCGCGGTCGTCTACAAGCTTTCGATGTACGGGTCGCTGACCGTTCTGCTGATCTACGCCGGCAACCTGACCGAGGCCGAACTCTCCCGTCGCCGCCTGGTCCGGTTGCTCGCCGGCATGTTCGTGCTGACCGTGGCGGGCGGGCTGCTCGGCATGGTGGCCGGAAACTTCGAGTTCACGTCGCCGGTGGAGTGGCTGCTGCCGTCCGGGGTGCGTGACAAGGGTTTCGTGCGGTCGCTGGTGCACCCGTACGCCGCGCAGATCATGGACCTGGTCGGCGGGGAGAAACCACGCCCGGCCGCGCCGTGGGGCTACACCAACACCTGGGGCAACAACTTCTGCCTGCTCGCTCCGTGGCTGGTGGTGGCCGCCTGGTGGAGTCGCGGTTCCGGACGGAAGCTGCTGGCCGTGCTCTGCCTGGCGGTCTCGGTGCTCCCGGCGGTGGCGTCGCTGAACCGGGGCCTGTGGATCGGGATCGGCCTGCTGATCGGCTACGTGGCGGTCCGGTACGTGCTGGCCGGTCGACTGTGGATCCTGGCCGCCCTGCCGCTGGCGTCGGCCGCGCTGGCGATGGCCATGATCGCCACCCCGCTCGGCGACACCGTGCAGGCCCGGCTGGACAACGGCAAGTCCAACGGGGTCCGCTCGTTCCTGATCGACAAGGCGCTCGACGGTTTCATCGGTTCACCGGTGATCGGCTACGGCGGCACCCGCAACACCCTCGGCGGGCGCAACTCGATCACCGTCGGCGAGAGTGCCGGCTGTGAACGCTGCGGCAACTTCACGGTCGGCGGCAACGGGCAGTTCTGGCAGCTGATCTATGCGCACGGCGCGGCCGGCGCGATCGGCTATCTCGGATTCTTCGGGTACGGGCTGTGGCGGTTCCGCCGTGACCGGAGCCCGATCGGGATCGCCGGGAGCGCGGCGCTGGTGACCTCGTTCTCGGCGATGCTCTGGTACAACTCGCTGGTCACCCCTCTGGCCTTCATGGTTCTGGCATACGCGCTGCTCTGGCGTAACGCGACAGATGGGGAGAACACATGAGCCCGGTGAAGACCGCGCCCGCGGCGCTGACCGCTGGAGACGCCGCCCTCCGTGCCCAGTACCTCTCCGAGGTGCTCGCCCAGCTCTACCCGGAGCCGTGCCGGACGGACGGAACGCCCGGGCCGCTGGTGGCCGAGTATCTGGTGGTCCCGCACCTGCGCCGGCCCCGTCTGCTGGTCCCGACGCTCTCCCCCCAGGTCGCCGCGGCCGCCGTCCGCCGCTACGCGGAACCGCAGTCCCGGATGGCCCGGCTGAAACGGGACGCCGTCGTCGCGGCCGTTCACGCTCGCGCCACCGGGCTGCTCTTCCGGGACCGGATCCGGGTGACCGGCCCGGTGTCGGCGGGCATCGACGGGTACCTGAGCGACGCGCTGCGCCGCGACCTGGCGGTGAGCATCCACATCGGCCCGGCCCGGGCCAACCGCAAGCCGGTGCTCCAGCTGCTCAGCCCGGACGGCGACACCTTCGCCTTCGGCAAACTGGGCACCGGGCCACTGACCCGCAGCCTGGTCAAGTCGGAGACGGCGGCGCTGACCGCGCTGTCCGGCAGCGGGCTGACCAAGCTGACCGTGCCGCGGGTGCTGCACGCCGGGACCTGGCGGGGCATGCAGGTGCTGGTCCAGTCGGCGTTGCCGGTCTGGCTGCCCCGGGCCCCGCTCGCCCCGCGCCGGCTGACCGCGGCCATGGTCGACATCGCGAACTGCTGCGGCATCACCACCGGCCCACTGACCGGCAGCGGGTACTGGCACGAGCTGCGCGCCCGGCTGGCCACGGTCGCCGACCGGCCGGAGGGTTCCGGGCTGGCCGCCGCGGTCGACGTGCTGGCCGCGCACAGCGGGGAGACCGCGCTGCGGTACGGCGCCTGGCACGGCGACTGGGCCCCGTGGAACATGGCGAACCTCACCGACACGCTGCTCGTCTGGGACTGGGAACGGTTCGCCGTCGGAGTGCCGCTCGGCTTCGACGCCGTCCACCACGAGCTACAGAAGCGCATCCAGTCCACCGGCGACGCCCGGGCCGCCGTGGAGGCGACTGTGCACCGGGCCGACGAGCTGCTCGCCCCGTTCGGGGTGGCGCCGGTGGCCCGCGAGATCACCGCCCTGCTCTACCTGGTCGACCTCGCAGTTCGTTATCTGACCGACAAGCAGGCCGAGGCGGGCGCCCGGCTGGGCGTGCTCGGGACCTGGCTGTTGCCGGTGCTGATCCGGCGCGTTGAGGAGCTCTAGACCATGCATGTTCGCAACCTGCCGGCGCCGGTGAAGCGCGTCGTGCACCTGGGCTCCCGCTCGTACGGGCGGCTCACCGCGGAGAGCCGGATGCTGCCGTCGTTCCTGATCTGCGGCGGGCAGCGCTGTGGGACCACGTCGCTGTACCGGGCGATGGCCGGGCACCCGGTGGTGCTCAAGGCGGTCCTGCACAAGGGCGTGCACTACTTCGACACGTCCTACCGGCGGGGACCCGACTGGTACCGCGGGCACTTCCCGACCCTGCGCAGCGCGGAACGGATCGCCGAGAAGCACGGGGTACGCGCGCAGACCTTCGAGTCCAGCCCGTACTACATGTACCACCCGCAGGCGGCCGCCCGGATCGCGAGCGACCTGCCGTACGCCAAGCTGGTGGTCCTGGTCCGGGACCCGGTGGAACGGGCCTACTCGCAGCACCACCACGAGGTGGCCCGGGGTTACGAGACCGAACCCGATTTCGGGTCGGCGCTCACCCTGGAGCCGGCCCGGCTGCACCGCCAGGAGGTCCGGCTCGCCCTCGACCCCACCTACTACAGCTTCGCCCACCAGCATCACGCCTACCGGGCCCGTGGCGAGTACGCCCGCTACCTGAGCGTGATGGCCCAGCACGTCGGGCGGGAACGCATCCACGTGGTGGAGAGCGAACGGTTCTTCACCGAGCCGGAGGACGTCTACGACGAGGTGTGCCGGTTCCTCGGGCTGCCGTCCGGGCTCCCGCGCCCGAAGTTCGAGCAGCACAACGCCCGGCCCCGGGAGTCCGACATGGATCCCGGGCTACGCCGTGACCTGCGGGACTACTACAAGTCGCACGACGAGGCGCTGGCCGGGTGGCTGGGGCACACCCCGGTGTGGCGCCGCACGTGACGGCGGCCACCACCACGGCGGATCCGGAGCCGGCCGCCCGCGGCGCGGCCCGGGGCGGTCTGGCCAACATGGCCGGTTCGGCGCTCGCCGGTGGCGCCGGGGTGCTGGTCACGTGGATCGTGGCGCGCGCGCTCGGCCCTGAACAGGCGGGCGCGTTCTTCGCCGCTACCGCCGCGTTCGTGCTCGTCGGCGGGCTGTCCAAACTGGGCACCGGCACCGGCCTGGTCTACTGGCCGGCCCGGCTGCGGGCCACCGGCCAGGATCATCTGCTGGGCCCCTGCCTGCGGGCCGGCCTGCCTCCGGTGATCGTGTGCTCGCTGGTCCTGGCGGTGGCGATGTGGCTGGCCGCGCCGTGGATCGCGCACCTCACCGCCGGGGAGTCGCCGCAGCTGATCGCGGATCACACCACCGGACTGCGGGTGCTCGCGGTCTTCGTGCCGTTTCAGGCGCTCACCGATGTGCTGCTGACCGTGACCCGTGGCTACCGCACCATGCGACCGACCGTGCTGCTGGACCGGATCCTGCGCAGCGTGCTGCAACTGGTCGCCGTGTCCGCAGCCGGTGTGGCCGCGTTGTGGGCCGCCGCCTCGCTGCCGGTCTTCGCGTTCGCCTGGGCCGCCCCCTATCTGCCGGTCGTCGTCCTGGCTGGATTGTCGGCGCGTACGGCGTACCGGAAAGGCTTTGTCGCCGGTGCGGTGACCGGAACCGATCGACGGCGGCTGCGCCGGGATTTCTGGATCTTCACCGCTCCGCGGGCGCTGGCCGCGGTCGCGCAGCTCGCCCTGCAACGGGTGGACGTGCTGCTGGTCGCGGCGCTGGGCGGGCTGGCGCCGGCCGCGATCTACGCGGTGGCCGGCCGTTTCGTGGTGCTGATCCAGTTCGCCAACCAGGGTCTGTCGCAGTCGGTGCAGCCGCGGCTGGCCGAGGCGCTGAGCACCGGGGACCAGGCCGCGGCCCGGCGGCTCTACCAGATCGCGACCGGCTGGTTGGTGCTCGTCACCTGGCCGATCTGCCTGCTGGTGATCGCGTTCGCGCCCTGGTATCTGCGGCTGTTCGGCGACGGGTACACCGCCGGCGCGCCGGTGGTGCTGGTGCTGGCCACCGCGATGCTGGTGGCGACCGGCTGCGGCATGGTCGACATGGTGCTCGCGATGGCCGGCCGCACCTCGGCCAACCTCGGCAACGTGCTGATCGCCCTGGCCGTCACGATCGGCCTCGACGTGCTGCTGATCCCGCGCTGGGGCGCGCTCGGCGCCGCGATCGGCCTGGCCGGGGCGATGCTGGTCAACAACCTGCTGCCGCTCGCGCAGGTCTACCGGGGCACCCGGCTGCACCCGTTCGGAACCGGCACCCTCAGCGCGGCCGCGCTGGCGATCGGGTGCTTCGGCTTCGTCGTTCTCGTTCCGGCGGCTGTCGTCGCCGCCGTCCCGGCCTACGCCGCGGGCGCGTGGCTGCTCCGCGGCCCGTTGATGCTCGGCGCGTTCACGATGAGGAATTGCAGGAGGAAGAGTTGACAGGCGACTACACCGAGGTGTTCCAGGACACCGAGGCGGTCGAGAAGTACGAGACCGTGACGTACGCCCCGGACAGCTACGCGTCGCGGATCAACGACCGGCAACGCGACTACCTGCGGGCTCTCGTACGCCGCGAGTTCGTCGAACATCCGCCCGTGCACCACGACTTCGCCTGCGGCACCGGGCGGGCGATCCGCGCGCTGCACGGCCTGGTCCGGGAGGCGCACGGCTACGACACGTCGGCCGAGATGATGACCAAGGCAGCCGAGGTCGGATCGCGCGCCTACTGGCACCGGGTGCCGGGCGAGGGGCCCGTGCCGCTGCCGGTGGCGGCCGGTTTCCCGGCCATCGTGACGATCTTCCGGCTGCTGCTCAACGTGGACGAGGGCATCCGGGACCGGGCGCTGGCTTTCGCCGCGAAGGTTCTGCCGCACCGTGGATCCGGGATGCTGGTGGTGGAGAACCACGGCAACGCCGGATCGCTACGGCATCTGCGCGCCCGGCGGCACAGCGGCGAACGCTGGTTCGCCGAACTGTCGCACACCCAGGTGGAGAAGCTGCTGGCCCGGCACGGGTTCGAGATCGTCGAGCGGCGCGGGTTCTCCATGCTCACTCCGTCGCTGCACGACAACCGGGTGGCGCGGCTCGCGGACGCGGCGGCCCGGCGGGTGCCCGGCAGCGACGGGTACGCGGTGAACGTCCTCTACACGGCCCGGCGTGTCCATGCGTAGGTGGTGCTCGCTGTTCGCGGCGGCGATGATGCTGGCCGCCTGCTCCTCCCCGGCGCCTCCGCCGGCGCCCCCGTCGCCCGATCTGTCCACCCCGCCGCGCGCCGTCGCGGTCAACCCCGGGCCGTTCGAGGCCGGGCCGTACGAGCCGCCCGCGAAGGGCGCCTACTTCGGCGCGTGGATCAAGCCGGACGAGCTGACCCATGTGGGGCGGCTCACCGCGGTCGGCTGGCTGGAGGAGTCGATGGGCCGGCGGCTCGACTTCATCAACACGTACCGCCGCTTCGACCAGCTCATGGGCACCCCGTCGGACCAGGCTTTCCTCGCCGACGGCGCGTCGCTGATGATCAGCTGGGCGACCGGCGACAACCGGTCCATCCTGGCCGGTGAGCACGACGACCTGATCCGGAGACAGGCGGTCGCGATCCGGAAGATCAAGAAGCCGGTGCTGCTGCGGATGCGCTGGGAGATGGACCGGCCCAACCTCCAGGCCACCATGTGGTCCGGCGAGGACTACATCGCGGCCTGGCGGTACGTGCGGAAGAAGTTCCGCGAGCAGCGGGCCGACAACGTGTCCTGGGTGTGGTGCCCGACCGCCGAGGGCTTCATCCGCGGTGACGCGCCGGACTTCTACCCGGGCGACGACCAGGTCGACTGGACGTGCGTCGACGTCTACGCCGGCTTCGAGTTCAAGCCGATCGGGGAGCTGATGGGCCCGTTCCTCGACTGGGCCGCCCAGCGACCGAAACCGATCATCATCGGCGAGTTCGGGGTGGCGAAGGCGTGGGGCACGGAGTCACGGGTCGCCTGGCTCAAGGACGCCGAACGGACCTTCAAGGTGAACCGGCAGATCAAGGCCATCGCCTACTTCGAGTCCGACCCGGAGGGGAACGGGCCCAACCAGCAGTTCCAGCTCAGCGGGGACAAGCGAGCCTTCCGGGCGCTCAAATCGCTGAGCCGGGACCCGTACTTCAATCCCTGATCCTCTCGAGGAACTCCAGCCGGTTTCCGTGACCGTCTGCCGAGTAGAGCCGCCGGTGACCCGGGAAATGTGGATCCCACGCGACCGGGTGGCCGGCGGCCTCCAGCGTCGCGGCCAGCGCGTCCAGGCCGGTGATCAGCACACCCGGGTGCGACTTGCGGGCCGCCGCGAAATCCGGGACCGGGGACAGGTGCACCTCCCAGCCGCCGCCGCGGAACCAGCAGCCACCCCGGGCGGCCAGCACCGGCGGCTTGATGATCTCCGCCATGCCGAGGACCCCGCTGTAGAACGCTCGGGCTTCACCCTCGCCACCCGGCGGGATCAGCAGTTGCACATGATGCAGGTCGTCGATTCGAAACCCCATGACCAAACTTTAACAGTACGGGCGTACGGTTAACCAGCCGCCGAAAAATGTCGTACGTGTGTTCCATAGTGAGCTCAGTCAGCCAGGCCGAGCCCAACGGGGGTGTCCGCGGTGTCCTACCTCGACGACTTCTTCGACGAGCAGAGCGAGATCATCGAGAGATTCGGCTGGGCCGTCGTGCACGTCGTGCCCACCGACGACGACCCTCCCGACACGGTGGCTTTCGCGTACACCGTGGGCCTCACCGGTTACGGGTTTCCCGAGCTGACCATCGCCGGCCTGCCACCGGAGACCGGCCACGTGCTGCTCAACGAGGTGGCCGGCCGGGTCTGCGACGAGGGCCTGCTGTTGCGTCACGGGCATCGGCTGCGCGGCCTGCTCAACGGGCAGGAGGTGCGGGTGGTGTCCGGCGAGATCTCGGAGACCCTGTTCCCGGGGGCTGCGCTGATGCGCTACGGCGACGACCGGGTCCGGCTCCTCCAATTGGCCTGGCCCGATCCGGCCGACCGTTTCCCCTGGCAGAGCGGCTACGACACGCTCGACTACCCACAACCGACGATAGGCGTCCCACTGACCCGGGCGGGCCGTCGCTGCGGCCGGTTCCGCGGGCTGCCCGGCGCCCAGGAGCGGCGGGCCCAGCGCCACCGGGCGGCCCGCACCGGCCGTGCCCGATTCCCGTTCACCCCACCCTCGTCGCCCGGCGGCGAGGGAAGCAACCGTGAGGACTGAGATGCCCACCACCCTTCTGTTCACCGCCCCGCCCGCCGCCGCCCCGCCCGCCGCCGCACCGGCCGGTCTCGACACCGGCATCGAGGCTGGTCCGGCGGCCTCTGCGGGCGGTCGCCGGCCACTGCTTCCGGCACTTCGCTTTCGCGCCGCCTGCCTCGAGGCGAGGGAGGAGCCCGCCCGACCCGCCGCCCGGCCGCCGATCCCTGCCCTCCGCTTTCTCGCCGACCTTCCACACGACCCAGAGGCCAGCTGGTTGTGAGTGCCTCCCCACCGGGCCGACGTCAGGGACGCCTCCCCACCGGGCCGACGGCAGGGACGCCTCCCCACCGGGCCGACGGCAGAGATGCCTCCCCACCAGGCCAGCACCAGAAGCGTCTCCCCACCAGGCCGGCGTCAGAGGCGCCTCCCCGCGAGGCCGGCGTCAGGGCGGAGAGGGCGGCGGCGGGGGGCTCGGGCCAGGAGACGGAGGGTGTAGGGGGCGTCGTGACGTAGGTATCGGCCGGCCAGGCGGCGGGGTTCGGTGCCGAGGCGGTGGGCCCATTCGAGGCCGGTTCGCTGCATCCAGCGGGGGGCACGTCCGATGTCGCCGGCCACGAAGTTGACCGCGGCGCCGCAACCGACGAACCAGGTGCCGGGCAGTTCGGGGCGGAGACGTTCGATGACGAGTTCCTGCTTGGGGAAACCCAGTCCGACGAAGACCAGGTCGGGGCGGGCCGCGACGACTGCTGCACAGAAGTCGGCGTAGGTGGCCTCGTCCTCCTCGAAGCCGAAATCGGGGCTGAGCGTTCCGGCGATCCGCAGGGCGGGGTAGGCGTCGACGAGCCGGGCCGCGGCACGGGCCGCGCCGTCCTTTCCGGCGATACGGGCCGCCTTCGCGACGGCCGCGGCACTGATCGCCGCCTTGACCGCGGCCGAGGTGACGACCGGCCGGTCACCCCGCCGCGATCTTGTGGAGTTCCGCGAGACAGGTGTGCCTGAACTCCGCAAGATCGCGCCGGGGCGGCTTCGGGTGGCGTCGGTGGCCGCAGCCGGGGCCTCTTCGGCGGAACGCCGCTCCGGCCTGGCGTCCGCGGCCCGACCGGCGGCGGACAAGGCGGCCTGGGGCCGACCGGCGGCTGACAAGGCGGCCCGGGGCCGACCAGCGGCGGGTGTGCCGCCGATCACGAAGACGGAGCGGGCGTCTCGGCCCAGGCCCTCGGAGAGGGACCAGATCAGGCTGCTGCCGGCGACCCGTTCCGGGAGGGGCACCCCGCCGAGACGGCTCGCCCAGACCAGGGGCATCCCGTCGGCGACGATCAGGTCGGCGTCGTCCAGGTGGCGGCGGACGCCCGGGTCGGCGGCGGCCCGGCGGAGGATGTCGACGTTCGGGGTGATGATCCGGCCGCCCCGTCCGTGGGCCAGTGACTCGCGGACCACGGCGACGACCTCGTCCTCGGTGATGCGGTCGATGCCGGTGCCATCAAGGTGCACACGCTCGAAAGCCTCGATAGCCACCTAGCGCCTCCTTTTGCCTGATTCACTCGTTACCACAGCGAAACGAGCAAAGGCGGGGCAAAGTGGCACAAGTTCTGTTTCTAGGTGGATTCGGACGAAGTGGCACGACCCTCGTTGAACGGCTGCTCGGTGAGCTGCCCGGGATCTGCGCTCTGGGGGAGGTCGTCCACCTGTGGCAACGCGACGTCCGGGACGACGAACGCTGCGGCTGCGGCACCCGGTTCTCCGGTTGCGACTTCTGGCGACAGGTCGGTGAACTGGCCTTCAACGGCTGGTCGAACGTCGACGTGGACCGGGTGCACGCGCTCCGCGACGCGGTCGAGCGGACCCGGCACATCCCCCGGCTGGCCTCGGCGAACACCGCCTCCGACGAGGTGCGCGAGTACGCCTCCTACTACGCCCGGATCTACGCCGCCGCCGCTGAGGCCGCCGGCGCCCGGGTGGTGATCGACTCCTCCAAGCACTCGGCGCTGGCCCACGTGCTGCGCTGGGCGGACGACGTCGACCTGAAGGTGGTGCACGTGGTCCGGGACGCCCGCGGGGTGGCCTACTCGTGGACCAAGACGGTGACCCGGCCGGAGACCGACGGCACGGACGAGATGACCCGCTACTCCCCCGGCCGGTCGGCGCTGCTCTGGAACGCCCACAACGCCGCGTTCGGCCTGCTCGCCCGGCGTGGCGTGCCGGTTCGCCGGATCCGTTACGAGGAGTTCCTGGCCGATCCGCGGGCCGGCCTGATCCGGCTGGCCGACTTCGCCGGCGTCCCGCTGCACCCGGAGGACCTGGAATTCCTCCGGCGCGGCCACGCCGACCTGCGGGCCGGCCACAGCGCGGCGGGCAATCCGATGCGGTTCACGGTGGGCCGGCTGCCGCTGCGCCAGGACGATGCGTGGGTCGCCGCCCTGCCGCGGGCGCAGCGCAGGCTGGTGGGCGCGGTCTGCGGACCCCTTCTCCGGGCGTACGGCTACCCGCTCAACATCGCATCGGAGGCGTGATGAACTGGCCGTCGGTAGGCGTCGTGATCCCCACCCGGAACCGTCCCGAGCTGGTGCGCCGTTCGATCGCCGCGGTACGCGCCCAGCGCTATCCGGGCGAGCTGAAGGTCGTGGTGGTGTACGACCAGACCGAACCCGACTACCTGCTGGCGTCGACGGACGGCGTACCCGTGCTGGTGTTGACGAATTGGCGGGCCGCCGGGCTGGCCGGCGCCCGGAACACCGGTCTGCTGGCACTGGACACCGAGCTGATGGCGTTCTGCGACGACGACGACCAGTGGCTGCCGGACAAGTTGCGCCGTCAGGTGGCCGCACTGCTGGCCGAGCCGGAGGCCGAGTTCGCCACGTGTGCGATCGAGGTGGAGTACGAGGGCCGGTGCACCGCGCGGCTGGCCGGCCGCCCCCGGGTGACGGTGGCCGATCTGGCCCGTTCGCGTATGTCGATGCTGCATTCGTCGTCGTTCCTGATCCGGCGGGAGGCGCTGGAGCACGATCGGGTCGGGCTGGTCGCCGAGGACGCGCCGGGTAGTCAGAACGAGGATTGGGATCTTCTGCTCAGGGCGGCCCGCCGCGCGCCGATCGTGCATTTGGACGAGCCGCTGGTCCGGGTGTTGTGGGGCCGCACTTCGCACTACGCGTACGAGTACGCCACCAAGATCTCGTCGCTGCGCTGGATGATGCAGCGGCACCCGGAGATCAGCGGCTGTCGGCCGGGCGCGGCCCGGGTCTACGGTCAGCTGGCGTGCTGGTCGGCGGCGTCCGGCAACCGGGGCGCCGCCTGGCGGTACACCCGGGAGGCGGTGCGGGCGAATTGGCGGGAACCTCGTGCGGCTATCGCCTTGGCGGCGATGACCGGAGCAGTCAAGGTGGAGAACGTCCTTTCAGCGCTGCACAAGCGAGGACGGGGTATCTGAACTCACCCTTTCGCACACACCCGGCCACGCGGTACTGTTCGAGTGTGTTCGAAATAGTGCGGTCCAGCTGATGCTGGCACAGCAGCGCCAGGCGGCGATCCTCGACCGGGTGCGCGCCTCAGGCGGCGTGCGGGTGACCGAGCTGGCCAACGAGTTCAGCGTCTCCGACATGACGATCCGGCGCGACCTGGAGGCACTCGCCGAGCGCGGGTTGCTGGCGAAGGTACATGGTGGCGCGACCACAGTCAGTCCCGGTTCGGCACACGAGCCCGGCTTCACCGCGAAATCGGTGCGTGAGCGCGGGGAGAAGGCGGCGATCGCCCAGCGGGCCGCCGCCCTGGTCTCCCCCGGCGACGCCATCGCGCTGTCGGCCGGCACCACGACCGCGGAGCTGGCCCAGCGCCTGGTCGACGTCCCGGCGCTGACCGTGGTGACCAATTCGATCCCGGTCGCCGACGTGTTCTACCGGGCCGGCCGGCCCGACCAGACGGTGGTGCTGACCGGCGGCACCCGTACCCCCTCGGATGCTCTTGTCGGTCCGGTCGCGGTCGCCGCCGTCGGGACCCTGCATCTGGACGTGCTCTTCCTCGGCGTGCACGGGATGAGCGAGCGGGCCGGCTACACCACGCCCAACCTGATGGAGGCGGATGTCAACCGAGCGCTGGTGGAGGCGGCTGAGCGCCTCGTCGTGCTGGCCGACCACACCAAGTGGGGCACCGTCGGCATCTCCTCGATCGTGCCACTGTCCCGCGCGCACGTCCTGATCACCGACGACGGGCTGGACGACGACGCCCGCGCCCTGCTGTCGGAAACCGTCCCTGAACTCGTGGTGGTGAACCCCCAGTGACCCCGACCCGCTCGAGCGTCCGTCTCTCCGACGGTCGTGAGCTGATCTACTTCGACGAATCCCCCGGCGGCAGCCGTTCGTCGTACCAGGACACCCGCCAGCTTCCGCCGCCTCCGCCGGCCTCACAGCTGCGCTACGACCCGCTGACCGACGAGTGGATCGCGGTCGCCGCGCACCGCAACACCAGGACGTTCCTGCCGCCGTCGGACGCGTGCCCGCTGTGCCCGACCAGCGAGCGGTTCGCCAGCGAGATCCCGGCGCCCGACTACGACGTGGTGGTCTTCGAGAACCAGTTCCCGTCGTTCTCCGACCGGATCGTGCCGGACGAGATCACCCAGGTCACCGATCTGGTGCCGGTGCGGCCCGGACACGGCCGGTGCGAGGTGGTCTGCTTCACCAGCGATCACGACAGCGCCTTCGGCTCGTTGCCGGTGTCGCGTGTCCGTACCGTCATCGATGCACTTGCCGACCGGACCGCGGAACTCTCCGGACTGCCGGAGGTCGCGCAGGTCTTCCCGTTCGAGAATCGGGGTGTCGAGATCGGTGTGACGCTGCACCACCCGCACGGCCAGATCTACGCCTACCCGACGGTGACGCCGAAGACCGCCGCCTACCTCCGGGCCGCGCGGCGGCACTTCGAGAAGACCGGGCGCAATCTGTACGCCGACGTCCTCGCCGCCGAGCAGGAGGCGAAGGTACGGGTGATCGCCGCCAACGACCACTGGACCGCCTACGTGCCGGCCGCCGCGCGCTGGCCGTTCGAGGTGCACGTGGCCCCGCACCGGCAGGTCCCCGACCTGCCCGCGCTCACCGACGACGAGCGCGACGCGTTCGCCCCGCTCTACCTGGACGTGCTGCGCCGCTTCGACGGGCTGTTCGGCAAGCCGATGCCGTACATCTCGGCGTGGCACCAGGCGGTCACCGGCGAGGGCCGTGAGCTGGGCTACCTGCATCTCCAGCTGTTCAGCATCAGGCGCGCCGCCGACAAGCTGAAGTACCTGGCCGGGTCGGAGTCGGCGATGGGCGCGTTCGTCAACGACATCGTCCCGGAGGCCGCGGCCCAGCGGCTGCGCGACATCTGACCCCACCCGGCACGACGATGGGGAGGCCCGGGACAAGGCCTCCCCATCGTTTCAACGACTCATGTCACCTCGGGGTCACTCCCCGTAGTAGGCGTTCCGCATGATCCGCTTCATGTCCTCCAGCATCGGCATCCGCGGGTTGGCCGGCGCGCACTGGTCGAGGTAGGCGTTCATCGCCTGCTGCGGCAGCGCGGCCAGGAACTCCTCCTCGTCGACGCCGGCGCCCTTGAACGACGGCGGGATCCCGACGGCGTCCCGCAACTTCTCCACGGCGCGGGCGTACGATTCGACGCCCTGCTCGGGAGTGTCGGCGGGCAGGCCGAGGTGCCGGGCGATGTCCTGGAACCGCTCCGGGGCGATGTAGCGCTCGTACTTCGGCCAGCTGTTGAGTTTCGCCGGCACGGTGCCGTTGTGCCTGATCACGTGGGGCAGCAGGATCGCGTTGGTCCGGCCGTGCGCGACGTGGAAGCTGGCGCCCAAGGTGTGCGCCATGGCGTGCACGATGCCGAGGAACGCGTTGCCGAACGACATGCCGGCGATGGTTCCGGCGTTGTGCATCTTCTCCCGGGCCAGCGGGTCGTCCCCGCCCTGCTTCACGGCACGTTCCAGATTCTGGAAGATCAGCTTGATCGCGTGCAGGGCCAGGCCGTCGGTGAAGTCGCTGGCGTAGACCGACACGTACGCCTCGGTGGCGTGGGTCAGCGCGTCGAAGCCGCTGTCCGCGGTCACCACCGGCGGCAGGTCCTTGGTCAGGTGCGGGTCGATGATCGCCACGCTCGGGGTGAGCGCGTAGTCGGCCAGCGGGTACTTCTGCCCGGTGGCGGTGTCGGTGATCACCGCGAACGGGGTGACCTCGGCGCCGGTGCCGGACGTGGTCGGCACGCAGACCAGCTGGGCCAGGTTGCCCAGGGTCGGGAACTTGAAGGCCCGCTTCCGTACGTCGAAGAACTTCTCCTTCATGTCCGCGAAGTCGACGTCCGGGTGTTCGTAGAGCAGCCACATCACCTTCGCCGCGTCCATCGGCGAGCCACCGCCGAGCGCGATGATGGTGTCCGGGCGGAACGAGCGCATCAACGCGGCGCCGGACCGGACGGTCTCGATGCTGGGCTCCGGCTCGACCCCGTCGATGATCTGGATGGTCACCGGCTCCGGGCGCTCCCGCAGGACGTTGCTGATCCGGTCCACGTACCCCAGCTTGGTCATGGTGTGGTCGGTGACGATGGTGACCCGGCTGACCTCGGGCATGTCCCGGAAGTAGCGGATGGCGTGCGGCTCGAAGTACATCTTCGCGGGCACCTTGAACCACTGCATGTTGTTCGTCCTACGGCCGATTCGCTTGATGTTGAGCAGGTTGAGAGCGGAGACGTTGTCGGACACCGAGGTGTGGCCGTAACTGCCGCAACCGAGGGTCAGCGACGGGCGGAAGCCGTTGTAGATGTCGCCGATGCCGCCCTGGGAGGCGGGCGCGTTCCAGATGATCCGGACCGCCTTCATCCGCTGCCCGAACCGTTCGGCCAGGCCGGCTTCCTTGGCGTGCACGACCGCGCTGTGACCGAGGCCGTGGAATTCCACCATCTGCTCGGCGTACCGGATGCCCTGCTCTTCGTCCTCGGCCTTGAGCAGCGCCAGCACGGGGCACAGCTTCTCCCGGCTCAGCGGCTCGGCCGGGCCGACCTCGGTGATCTCGGCGAGCAGGATCGAGGTGTCCTCGGGAACGCTGAATCCGGCCTGCTCAGCGATCCAGACCGGCGACTGGCCGACGACTGCGGCGTTGAGCTTCTCCCCGACGCAATCCTTGCCCTCGCCGTCCGGCGGGAAGATGAAGTTTTGGAGGAGCTTCTTCTCCTTGGCGCTCACCACATGAGCGTGCAGCCGCTTGAACTCCTTGATCGCCTGCGCGGCGATCGTCTTGTCCAGGATGACGGCCTGCTCGGAGGCACAGATCATGCCGTTGTCGAAGGTTTTCGACAGCACGATGTCGTGGGCGGCGCGGACCACGTCAGCCGACGGGTGGACATACGCGGGCACGTTGCCGGCGCCGACGCCGAGGGCCGGTTTGCCTGTCGAATACGCGGCCCGGACCATCGCGTTGCCGCCGGTGGCCAGGATCGTCGCGACACCCGGGTGGTTCATCAGGGCCGACGTGGCCTGGATCGACGGCTGCTCGACCCACTGGATGCAGTCCTCCGGGGCGCCCGCGGCGATCGCCGCGTCCCGGACCACCCGGGCCGCCTCGGCGCTGCACTGCTGCGCGTTCGGGTGGAAGGCGAAGACGATCGGGTTGCGGGTCTTCAGCGCCAGCAGGGCCTTGAAGATCGTCGTCGAGGTCGGGTTGGTGACCGGGGTGACCGCGCAGACCACACCGACCGGGTCGGCGATCTCGGTGATGCCGTTGATGTCGTCACGGTGGATGATGCCCACCGTCTTCATCCCGGCCATGCTGTTCGTGACGTGCTCGCAGGCGAAGATGTTCTTGACGGCCTTGTCCTCGAACACGCCCCGGCCGGTCTCGTCGACCGCCAGCCGGGCCAGCTCGCCGTGCTTGTCCAGCGCCGCCACCGAGGCCTTGCCGACGATGTAGTCGACCTGCTCCTGGGTGAAGTCCGCGTAGGCGATCAGCGCCTTCGCGGCGTTGCCGACCAGGCCGTCGATCTCGTTCATCTCGCTCCCCTTCGTCACCTCCATCTTCGGCATCGCTCCGTCCTCAGCACGCTGCGCAAAGGCACGACCCGAAGGGACCAAGGTCCCGAAGCGGGCGGAAAGCACAAAGCCCGCCGGCACAGGCCGGCGGGCTTCGGTGGTGCGTGTCGGATCAGGCGCCGAGCTTGCGCGCCAGGTTCTCGTCGAGAGCGTTCATGAACTCGTCGGTCGAGAGCCACGGGGCGTCCCGGCCGATGAGCAGCGCGAGGTCCTTGGTCATCTGACCACCCTCGACGGTCTCGATGCAGACCCGCTCCAGCTTCTCGGCGAACTCGGTCACCTCGGGGGTGCTGTCGAGCTTGCCGCGGTGCTTGAGGCCGCCGGTCCAGGCGAAGATCGAGGCGATCGGGTTCGTCGAGGTCTTCTCGCCCTTCTGCCACTGCCGGTAGTGCCGGGTGACCGTGCCGTGGGCGGCCTCGGCCTCGACGGTCTGGCCGTCCGGGGTCATCAGGACCGAGGTCATCAGGCCGAGCGAGCCGAAGCCCTGGGCCACGGTGTCGGACTGCACGTCACCGTCGTAGTTCTTGCAGGCCCAGACGTAGCCGCCCTCCCACTTGAGCGCGGCGGCGACCATGTCGTCGATCAGCCGGTGTTCGTACGTGATGCCGGCTTCCTTGAACTTGTCCGCGAACTCGGTCTCGAAGATCTCCGCGAACAGGTCCTTGAAACGCCCGTCGTAGGCCTTCAGGATCGTGTTCTTGGTCGAGAGGTAGACCGGGTAGTTGCGGGCCAGACCGTAGCGGAACGAGGCGCGCGCGAAGTCACGGATCGACTCGTCGTAGTTGTACATCGCCAGGCCGACACCACCGGCCGGGAAGTCGGCCACGACCAGCTCGATCGGCTCGGTGCCGTCCTCCGGCGTGAAGGTGACGGTGAACTTGCCGGCCTTCGGCGCGACGAAGTCGGTCGCCTTGTACTGGTCGCCGTGGGCGTGACGGCCGATGATGATCGGCTTGGTCCAGCCCGGTACCAGCCGGGGAACGTTCTTCATGATGATCGGCTCACGGAACACGACGCCGCCGAGAATGTTACGGATCGTCCCGTTCGGCGAACGCCACATCTTCTTCAGGCCGAACTCGTCGACCCGCGCCTCGTCGGGCGTGATGGTGGCGCACTTGACGCCCACACCGTGCCGCTTGATGGCGTTGGCCGAGTCGATCGTCACCTGGTCGTCGGTCTGGTCCCGGTACTGGATCGACAGGTCGTAGTACTCGAGGTTCACATCGAGATACGGCAGGATCAGCTGCTCACGAATCTGCTTCCAGATGATCCGGGTCATCTCGTCGCCGTCGATCTCAACGACCGGGTTCTTGACCTTGATTTTCGCCATCGGCCGGCGCTCCTCTCCCGAAACACATGCTTAGCAGTACGAGCGTACTGCCCGCCCGTCGAAGATCGCCGGGCGGCCTCGCCCTGTCCGACCCCCTCTACCATCCCAGGGAATGAAGAACCGGCGCGGCGATAAGCACTACGAACCTCGTCACGGCGGTACGCGCACGGACAATCTGCGCGAAACAGCGGCCCGCGCCGGCTCTGCCGTACCCATCGCAACCGGAATCGTCGTGTCGCTCGTCACGGGCGCCCTTTTCCGCGACGACGTCATCCGGACCGCACACCGGGTTCTCACCGATCACCCGGCACATCTCGTCCTCGCCGGATGGGCCTTCGTGGCCGTGCTCGCCGGCGTCGCGGCCGGCTGCCTGTCGGCCGCCGCGCGCGCCTCCAGCCCAGCCACTCGAGTCACTCTGCTCACCGCCGCCGCGCTAACCGCCCCCGTGGTGCTCTGGTTCCTCCCCACCCGCCAGGACAAGGACCCGTTCCCGGGCGGCGACTCCGCCTTCGTCACCGGCGGTCAGACCGCATGGCTCGCGGTGCTCGTGGCCGGATTCATGATAGTCTTTGAGGTGCCGCGCCACCTGCGCATCTGGGGCGCCCTCGCGATCGCCGTCGTATCGATCGTGTCCGTCATCACAGCAGCGGCGCTCGCCCATTAACATCGGGCGATGATCTATGCCTGGTGGGAGCGGAACCACACCTGGGCGCCATATCCCCTGACCGTGCTGCTGATCGGGCTGTTCTTCACCGGGCGGTGGACGGTGATGGCGTATGTCGAGCTGTTCCGCCTGATCGGCGGCGGCGCCACGGCCGTCATGGCGGTCGGTGGCTGGGTGCTCTACATCGCGCCGTTCGCCCTGCTGTGGGCGGTCATCGTGACCGCCGGGCGGGCGAAGAACTGTCTCGTGGCCCTGCTGCTCCTCACACCCGTCACGCTGAGCGTCTTCCCCGGCGACACCAACCACTGGCTCGGCGAGGCGGTCAGCGGACCCGGCGGCAACGCGTTCGTGGTCGGCATGCGCAACGGCGCGCTGGCCGGGATCGTCACCTCGTTCACGGTTCCGTTCGTGCTCGCCAACGACCGGCTGCGCAACCACTTCGGCGAGCGGACCCTCGGCTGGATGCTGGCCGCCCCGATCGGCGCGCTCCTCATCGCCACCCTGTTCGCCGCGATCACCCTGGCCGCGTCGTGAGCCGGCGCACCCGGCGCCAGAAACTCCGGCGACAGCGTCGCGCCACCTTCGCCCCGCCGCCACCGCCCCCGCCATCACCCGGGCCGTCGCTCGGCCGGATCACGCTCGGCGCCCTCGTCTGGCTGGTCGGCAGTGTCGCGTACCTCCTGCTCTTCGCCGTCCGGGAGACCACCGCGCGAGCCTGGGTCGACGGGGCGCGCAGCCTGACCGGCGGCGGCCCCCGGGGCATGGCGATCGCCGGCTGGGTGATCATCTTTGCCGCGTTCGGGCTGGTCTGGGCCCTGATGCTGCTGCGGAAACGGGTACACCGGGGGTGGCTCTACGCGATCGGTGCGGTAGCCGTCGCCGTGTCGCCGACCGCGCTGGCGCTCTTCCCGATGGAGGGTCTCCCGATCGTCCACCTGATCAGCGGACCCGGCGGCGGCGCCTTCGTGCACGGCATGCGCCTGGCCGCCCCGGCCGGGATCGTCGCAGTCCTGCTGACGCCGTTCGCCCTGGCCAAAGACACCGCGCGCGCCCCGGTCACGATGATCACCGTGGCCTGCGTGCTCCTCACGCTGGTCGCCGCCCCACTGACAACGTGAAGGCCGGGACCGTAGCGGCCCCGGCCTTCACGATGCGACTCAGAGGTCGGCGACGTCCGCCTGCTTGGCGCGGACCGCCTCGGCGGCCTCCTTCAGGCCGGCCAGCTCGCTGTCGGTGAGCTTGTCCTCGACGACCTTACGGATGCCGGTGGCGCCCAGCTCGGCCTCGACACCCAGGTAGACGCCGGAGATGCCGTACTCCCCGTCGACCCACGCGCAGACCGGCACGACCTCGCCGGAGTCCTCGGCGACAGCCTTGGCCATGCGGGCCGCGGCAGCCGACGGGGCGTAGTACGCCGAACCGGTCTTCAGCAGCGCGACCACCTCGGCGCCACCGTTACGGGTCCGGACGACCAGCTCCTCGATCTTCTCGGCCGGGAGCAGGTCGGACAGCGGCTTGCCGTCGACCGTGCAGCGCGACGGAACTGGAACCATGGTGTCGCCGTGCGAACCCAGGGTCAGCGCCTTCACGCTCTTCACCGGGACGTTGAGCTCCTCGGCGATGAAGTTGGTGAACCGGGCGGTGTCGAGCACGCCCGCCTGACCGAACACCCGGTTCTTCGGGAACTGGGTCGCCAGCTGGGCCAGCGCGGTCATCTCGTCGACCGGGTTGGAGACCACGATGACGACGGCGTTCGGCGCGTACTTCGCGATGTTCTCCGCGACCTGGCGCACGATCTTCGCGTTGACCTCGAGCAGGTCCATCCGGCTCATGCCCGGCTTACGCGGCAGGCCAGCGGTGACCACGACGACGTCGGAGCCCTCAATGGCCTCGTAACCCTCGCCGTTCGGGCCGGTGGAGACACCGACGACCTTGGTCTCGAAGCCCTCGATCGACCGGGACTGGTTGATGTCGAGCGCGAGACCGGCCGGCTTGCCGTCGATGATGTCGGTGAGAACCACCGTCTCGAAGATGTCGTACTCGGCGAGACGCTGCGCGGTCGTGGACCCGTAGAAACCGGCGCCTACGACGGTTACCTTCTTGCCCATAGCTCTGCACTCCCAGTGTCCGGGCGACTTTTCGCGACCGTATCAGCCGGTTAACGTGCCGTTACGAGCCGGTCCGCTGAACGGGACCTAAGCCACTGCCGTCGCGGTTGTCCACATCAGCGTGTCATCCACAGGGGCAACCGGCAGCCGAATCAACATCGCGGCAACCTGGGCGCGTGACCCGTCTGCCCACGACCCCATCACGACTCCGCGCCCGGCCCTTCCGAGGATCCCAGGCCGTCGCCGCCGGCCAGCTCACCAAAGCGATGCTCGCCGGACCCAACTGGCGACGGCTCTTCCCCGACGTCTACGCACACCGGGACACCAACCTCGACCATGCGGCCTGGTGCCGGGCCGCCATGCTGGCGCTCCCCGACAACATCGCGATCGGAGGGCCAAGCGCCGCCGTCCTGTGGGGCGTCACCACGATCCCACCGCACATGCCGGTCACCCTGGTCGCGCCACGCCAAACCCGGCTGCGTCGAGCTCGGCGGCTCTCGGTGCACTACACCAACCTCGCCGAAACCGATGTGACAGTTCACAACGGCATCCGCCTCACCACACCCGCCCGAACCGTCTTCGACCTCGGCCGACGCCACGGACGTGCCGACGCGCTGGCCGCTCTCGACGCGATGCTGCACCGCCACCTGCTCATCGAACCCGAGTTGCACACCATGCTGGCCGACCGCCGGACCTGGCCAGGCGCCGGACGGCTGGCAGAACTGGTGACACTCGCCGACCCACGAGCCGAATCGCCGATGGAGAGCCGCCTACGGCTGGTGATCATCGATGCGGGGCTGCCGCCGGCGGCCGTCCAGCACCAGGTGCACACCGCAGACGGCGAATTCCTCGGGCGCGTGGACCTCGCCTGGCCAGAGCTACGGCTCGCAATCGAGTACGACGGGGATCACCATCGTGAGCGCGGGCAGTTCCGGCGTGATGTCGGGCGGCTGAACGCGCTCCGGATGGCCGGTTGGACTGTTCTCCGGTTCACGGCAGATGACGTCATGCGCTGGCCGGACGAGACTGCCCGGACGATCGTTGCGGCGTTCGCCCAGGCTCAGTCCTTCAACGGTCGCAGGCACAGGTAGCCCCTCAACGCCGGACCCGACCCCGGCACGACCTCCGGGGCCCGGGTCCACCCCACCGCCCAACACCCCCAGGGTTCCGGCTAGCCGGACCCACCCCGGGGTTCCGGCTAGCCGGACCTCAGACACGTTCTGGCGGGTGCATAACCTGTCTGACGTCCGGCTGGGCGAGCCGAGCCGGACATCAGGCCGGTTATGACATACGCATAACCGGCCTGGCGTCCGGCTAGCCGGACAACCTGTCTGGGCTACGGCTAGCCGGACGTCAGACGGGTTTGTCAGTGGTAGAAGTGGCGTGTTCCGGTCAGGTAGACGGTCAGGCCGGCCTTGGCCGCCGCCTCGATCACCAGCTCGTCCCGGATCGACCCGCCAGGCTGCACCACCGCCTTGATCCCGGCCGCGATCAGCACCTCGAGCCCATCCGGGAACGGGAAGAACGCGTCCGACGCCGCCACACTCCCGCCCGCCCGCTCTGCCCCGGCCCGGTTGACCGCGAGGTGCGCCGAGTCCACCCGGTTGACCTGGCCCATGCCGACCCCGACGGTGGCCCCGCCCTTGGCCAGCAGAATCGCGTTGCTCTTCACGCTGCGGATCGCCCGCCACGCGAAGGCCAGGTCGGCCAGCACCTCAGCCGAGGCCGCCTCTCCGGTGGCCAGGGTCCAGTTCGCCGGGTCGTCGCCGGACGCGTCGATCCGGTCCGCCGACTGCACCAGCAGTCCGCCGCCGACCTGCTTGATCTCGGTGACGGGCGGGTTCCAGGCGGGGGCGACCAGGACCCGGAGGTTCTTCTTCTCCCGGAACACCTCAAGCGCCTCGGCCTCGTAGGACGGCGCGACAATG
This sequence comes from Actinoplanes sp. NPDC026670, assembly GCF_040638175.1. Taxonomy (NCBI): domain Bacteria; kingdom Bacillati; phylum Actinomycetota; class Actinomycetes; order Micromonosporales; family Micromonosporaceae; genus Actinoplanes; species Actinoplanes sp. NPDC026670. The sequence continues at coordinate 143,724 of NZ_JBEZXU010000019.1, read as the reverse complement.
ACCTCGGTGAAGATCTCGCCGAGTTGCCGCGCGAGTTCTGCGGTGACCTCACGGTTGACCGCGATCACGCCGCCGAAGGCCGAGACCGGGTCGCAGGCGTGCGCTTTGCGGTGCGCGTCGGCCACGTCGGAGCCGACGGCGATGCCGCACGGGTTGGCGTGCTTGATGATCGCCACGCACGGCTCGGTGAAGTCGTTGGCACTGCGCCAGGCGGCATCCGCGTCGACGTAGTTGTTGTAGGACATCTCTTTGCCGTGCAGCTGCTCGGCCTGGGCGAGGCCGGCCGGCGCCGCCGGGTCGAGGTAGAGCGCGGCCCGCTGGTGCGGGTTCTCCCCGTACCGCAGGGTGTTCTCGAGTCGCAGCGCGAGTCCGTCGAAGGCCGGCCATTCCGGGGCGGATTCGGCGAGTGCCGACGCGGTCCAGCGGGCGACGGCCACGTCGTACTCCGCGATGTCGGCGAAGGCCTGGGCGGCCAGCGCGCGTCGCTGGGCGAGGGTGAATCCGCCTTCGGCGAGGGCGGAGACGATCAGCGGGTACGCCGAAACGGCCGTGACGACCGCAACCGACGCGTGGTTCTTGGCCGCGGAGCGGACCATGGCCGGCCCACCGATGTCGATCTTCGCGATGCAGTCCTCGACGCCCGCGCCGGAGGCGACTGTCTCGGTGAACGGGTAGAGGTTGCTGACGAGCAGGTCGAACGGCTCGATGCCGAGTTCGGCGAGTTCCTGCACGTGGCCGTCGAGCCGCAGGTCGGCGAGGAGCCCGGCGTGCACCTTGGGGTGCAGGGTCTTGACCCGGTCGCTGAGGATCTCCGGGAATCCGGTGAGTTCCTCCACCCGGGTCACCGGCACGCCGGCTTTCTCCACGGTCGACGCGGTCGAGCCGGTGGAGACGATCTGCACTCCGGCGGCGTGCAACGCCTGCGCCAGTTCGACGATGCCGTCCTTGTACCAGACGCTCAGCAGCGCCCGCTTGATCGGACGACGCCCCTCTGTTGAGGTGCTCACGGGATCCGTACCTTCCTGTCCTCGATGGTCCAGCCGTCGCGGACCAGCTTGCCGACGTGGTCGACGAGTTGGGCCCGCTCGGCCACCTTGATGCGCTCGGTGAGCGTCTCCTCCGTGTCGTCGTCGAGCACGGGGACCACGGTCTGCGCGATGATCGGCCCGGTGTCGACACCGGCGTCCACGAAGAAGAGTGTCGCTCCGGCGACCTTCACGCCGTACGCCAGCGCGTCCCGCGGCCCGTGGATGCCGGGGAAGGCGGGGAGCAGCGCGTTGTGCGTGTTGATGTAGCGGTCGCCGAATGCGTCGAGGAACTGTTTGCCGACGAGTTTGAGGAAGCCGGCCGAGATCACCAGGTCGGGCCGGTGGGCGGCGACGTGCTCGGTGAGTGCGGCGTCCCAGTCGTCTCGGGTGGGGTAGGACTTCACCGAGTCGACGAAGGTGGGGATCCCGGCGGCCGTGGCGTGGCCGAGTCCGGCGATCCCGTCCCGGTCGGCGCCGACGGCGACGACTGTCGCCCCGTATGCCGGATCGGCTGTCGCTTCGAGAAGAGCCTGCAGGTTGCTGCCCGACCCGGAGATGAGAACGACCAGGCGGGCGGGCGCGGGGTCAGTCACCTGTGCACCCTATCCTCGCACCGGCGGGCGCCCGCCAACCGGGGCATTTCCGCCGCGCCCGAAGGAAAGCCGACGCCCGAAGGAAAGCCGACGCCCGAAGGAAAGCCGACGCCCGGAGGAGGCCGCGGCCGAAGCTTCAGCCTCGGCGGAACGCCCGGGTGGCGGTGGCGCCGACGGTGACCGCGACGGCGACCACGATCGCGGCGACGATGCCTGTCTGTATCGGGTCGGGGCCGATCTGGGACAGCCGGCCGGAGCCGAGCGCGCCGCCGGAGGCCCAGGCGAGCCCGGCCAGCACGAGTCCGGCGACGGGTCCGGCGAGCAGGCTCGACGTGATCACGAGCAGCCACGGCGGTTCGACGTCGGCGACCGTCACTTTGCCTTTGGATTTGCGCCGGGTGTGCCGCCACGCGCTTTCCCGGCCGAACCGTAGCCGCTGGGTGAGGGTCCAGCCGGCGACGGCGCCGGCGATCACCGGAAGCGCGAGCAGGACGGTTCCGGCGGCGCCGATCGGGCCTTCGGGCAGTCCGGCGATGAGCGGCACCATCGGGGGCGGGCCGAGGGTGACTTCGGTCAACTGCACGGCTGTGTCGGTGCCGATGGCGAATCCGGGGCCGAGCAGGTAGGCGGCCACCCAGATGGCGGCGTTCACCGCGTACCCGATGCTGATCAGGGTGATGCCGGCCTGGCCGGCGACGCCGGTCCGGTAGTTGGCGATGATCTCGGCGGCCTGGGCGCCGCCGAGCGCGACGGCGAGGCCGCCGACGACCGCGCCGGCGCCGACGACGAGGAAGGCGGCGACCAGCCCGGTCCGGATGCCGTGGCGCAGCGCCGGGGGCAGCCGGCGGGCGAGGGTGCTGACCGCGCCGGTGCCGCGCAGGGCGCCGAGCAGGGCCCCGAGCACGCCGATGGCGAGGAAGTGCGACGCGGCGCGTCCGGTGGAGATCTCGGTGCCGCGGCCGTCGGTGAGCTGGGCCGCCAGAACCCCGATCAGGGTGTACGCCGTACCGACGGCGACCGCGACGAGGAGCGCCCGCCCGAGCGAGCCGGTCCGCCGGGCCCCGATGGCGCGGGTGACGTGTAGCCCGGCGCGGTTGAGCCGCCAGAGGATCAGCACGGTGAGCAGCAGTGGCGCGAGTGCGAGCGGCCCGATCGAGGTGCCGATCGGGACGCCGTGCCCGAGCAGCCAGCCGGCGAGTCCGGCGTGGGCGGCGGCGGCGAGTCCGCCGGAGCCTTCGAGGGTGCGGGCCAGGCCGATCACTGCGGCCACCGGGAGGTAGGTGATCAGGGCCGCCCACATGGTCGCGAAGAGCGCCGCCACCGGTAGTGGGGCGCCCCGGCCGGGTGGCGGGCGGCGCTGGGTGGGCACGCGGACGGTTTCGCGGCGGCCGAGCATCGCGTCGTCCACGATGACGGTGTCCTGCCGGCCGCCCTCGTCCGGGTCTTCGCCGCCTGGGCGGACACCGGCGGGGATGGCCTCGGTGGGCCGGTCCTCGGGCGGGTTGCCGGGTCGCTGACGGTCGATGGCTGCGGTGTCGCGCACCACGGACTGGAGCGCCTCGGCGACCGCGAACGGGTCCTCCGAGCCGCCTGGCCGGTCGGTTGTGCTGGACATCGGCGCCTACTTTTCCATGCCGTGGCCGGTGCGGCGATGCAGAAACGACGGCGCGCCGCCGATCGGGTCGGTTCCCGATCGACAGCGCGCCGTTTCCACAGCTGTGATCAGCTCAAGATGTCGCGCATGAGCTGGGCGGTTTCGGACGGCGTCTTGCCGACCTTGACGCCGGCCGCTTCGAGGGCGACCTTCTTGGCGTCGGCGGTGCCGGCCGAGCCGGAGATGATGGCGCCGGCGTGGCCCATCGTCTTTCCGGGCGGCGCGGTGAAGCCGGCGATGTAGCCGACGACCGGCTTGGTGACGTTGGCCTTGATGAACTCGGCCGCACGCTCTTCGGCGTCGCCGCCGATCTCACCGATCATCACGATCGCGTCGGTTTCCGGGTCGTCCTGGAACGCCCGCAGCGCGTCGATGTGGGTGGTGCCGATGATCGGGTCGCCGCCGATGCCGACCGCGGTGGAGAAGCCGAACTCGCGTAGCTCGTACATGAGCTGGTAGGTCAGCGTGCCGCTCTTGCTGACCAGGCCGATCCGGCCCTGCGGGGTGATGTCGGCCGGGATGATGCCGGCGTTGGAGGCGCCGGGCGACGCGATGCCGGGGCAGTTCGGCCCGATGATGCGGGTCTTCTCGCCCTTGGCCACGTTGTACGACCAGAACGCCGCCGAGTCCTGCACCGGCACGCCCTCGGTGATCACGATGGCGAGCGGGATCTCGGCGTCGATCGCCTCGATGACCGCGGCCTTGGTGAACGCCGGCGGGACGAAGATGACCGACACGTCGGCGCCGGTCTCCGCGATCGCTTCGGCGACGGTGGCGAAGACGGGCAGCTCGGTGCCGTCGAAGTCCACCTTGGTGCCGGCCTTGCGCGGGTTGACACCGCCTACTACCTGGGTGCCCGCGGCGAGCATCCGCTTGGTGTGCTTGGAGCCCTCACCACCGGTGATGCCCTGGACGATGACCTTGGAGTCCTTGGTGAGCCAGATCGCCATTAGTTCACTTCCCCGCAGCCGCGAGCTCGGCGGCGCGAGCGGCCGCTCCGTCCATCGTGTCCACCCGCTCGACCAGCGGGTTGTTCGCTCCGTCGAGGATGGCACGGCCGGCCTCGGCGTTGTTGCCGTCGAGGCGGACCACGAGCGGCTTGGTGACGGTCTCGCCGCGCTGAGCGAGCAGCTCGAGGGCCTGGATGATGCCGTTGGCCACCGCGTCGCAGGCGGTGATGCCGCCGAAGACGTTGACGAAGACGGACTTGACGGCCGGGTCGCCGAGGACGATCTCCAGGCCGTTCGCCATCACCTGGGCGCTGGCGCCGCCGCCGATGTCGAGGAAGTTGGCCGGCTTGACGCCGCCGTGCTGCTCGCCCGCGTAGGCGACCACGTCGAGGGTCGACATGACCAGGCCGGCGCCGTTGCCGATGATGCCGACCTCGCCGTCCAGCTTGACGTAGTTGAGGTTCTTGGCCTTGGCGGCCTGCTCCAGCGGGTCGACCGCGGACTTGTCCTCGAGGGCCTCGTGGTCGGGGTGCCGGAAGCCGGCGTTCTCGTCCAGGGTGACCTTGGCGTCGAGGGCGAGCACCCGGCCGTCGCCGACCTTGGCGAGCGGGTTGACCTCGACGAGGGTGGCGTCCTCGGCGACGAACGCGGCCCACAGCTTCACCGCGATGTCGACGACCTGCTCGGCGACCTCGGCCGGGAACTTGGCGGCGGCGACGATCTCACGCGCCTTGGCCTCGTCCACGCCCTTGCTCGCGTCGATCGCGATCTTGGCGACCCGGTCCGGGTCCTCCTCGGCGACCGTCTCGATCTCCATGCCGCCGGCGACGCTGGCGATGCAGAGGAAGGTCCGGTTGGCCCGGTCCAGCAGGTAGGAGAAGTAGTACTCCTCCACGATGTCGGCCGTCTCGGCCAGCATCACCTTGTGGACCGTGTGGCCCTTGATGTCCATACCCAGGATGTCGGTCGCGCGGGCCTCGGCCTCGTCGGCGCCGTCGGCCAGCTTCACACCGCCGGCCTTGCCGCGACCGCCGACCTTGACCTGCGCCTTGACGACGACCTTGCCACCGAGGCGCTCGGCGATCGCCCGGGCCTCCTGCGGGGTCTCGGCGACGCCGCCGCCCAGCACGGGCAGCCCGTGCCGTTCGAACAGGTCGCGCCCCTGATACTCGAACAGGTCCACGTGTCTCCTTTCGCTCGCGACGCCAAGCGCCGGCAAGCCGCACCATTGCGTCCCGACCTGTGTGCGCGGGGCAGCGCGGCCGCGCCGCCAGCGTGAGGATCGTCAGGCCTTTCACATGTGCGAAACGGCCTTCATCCGCAGACTAGCGACCGGAACGACCCCGGTGAGCGCGCGGGTGCGCGGTGTGCAAGACCACACACTGGAGTGACGAATGCGCAGGTCCGGGACGGTTGGGGCGACCGCGCACAGTGTGCACACAGAGAACTCACTTCAGCGGTGGACGGCAATGTGGTGGCGCATCTCGCGTCCGTGCTCACCCCGGTCGCGGGACCGTCGGAAAAATCACGTGGGCGCGCGTAACCGGCTCGGGAGGGGGTCGTTGAGTGTGGTGTCGGAGCGCTGCGGCGCTCGCAAGGAAGACGGCCGATGCCCTGTCGGTCGAGGGGTGGCGGCGGGGCATCGCGCATAGAGGGGCCGGACGTGTGAGGGGTGCGTCCGGCCTCTCCCCTTGTGCCGCGGTCGTCTCAGCGGAGCTCGAACAGCGCTGACGACCAGCCGAAAGACTCTCGGGAATCAGGCGACCGGCGTCGCCACATTGGCGCGGACCCATTCGACGATGGATTCCAGTGACGCACCCGGCGTAAATAGACCGGCTACCCCGAGTGATTGCAATTCGGTGATGTCGTCGTCGGGAATGATGCCGCCGCCGAATACCACGATGTCCGAGGCGTCACGCTCCGCCAACAGTTCCAGCACCCTCCGAAAGAGTGTCATGTGCGCCCCGGAGAGAACCGACAGGCCGATGCCGTCGGCGTCCTCCTGAATCGCGGTCTCGACGATCTGCTCGGGCGTCTGGTGCAGCCCGGTGTAGATCACCTCCATGCCGGCGTCGCGCAGCGCCCGCGCGATCACCTTCGCCCCGCGGTCATGCCCGTCCAGCCCGGGCTTGGCGACGACGACCCTGATCCGTGCTTGCATGCTGACCCCTTCGGGCTGTCCGACCCCGGTGTAAGCCGCCGCTGCGGGCCACCGTCCGCGGTCTCCTTAACGAAGGTTAACCCGCCGCGCCGGGCCTCGGTACCCGGAGGTGACGGCCGGCCGCCGCCGAGAATTGTTCAATCGGCCACATTACCGAGCGCTTCTAAGGCAATTACAGAGTGTCGCCGCATGGGGGATCCGGAAAGCCCATCAATTCGGACAATAGCTGATCAATGCTGACCAGGAACTGTCACGAAATTGGCGCTGCGACTTGTGACCCGGCTGCCGTTTCGTTACCGTGGCCACGGCTGTCGCACAGGATCCCCCCACAACGACAGTCCGGCGGACCACTGTTTCGAACCGGGTCAACCCAATTTCCCGGGCTTCGAACTGCGGATCCGTCGCCGCAATGCCACTGACGGAGGATTCTTCGTGCGCCAGCGCTTGTCGTCTGAGCCCGATCGCTATCGCGGTCGGCGCCGAGTGCCGACACCTCCGCGCAGCCGCTACGCAGTCGTTGTCACATCAGCATTCGTCGGAGCCGGTGTCGTCGCTCTCGGCGCGGCCTCCAACCTTCCGGACAACAAGGCAGTCGACCCCGATGTCCTGTCGAGTCTGTCCAAGGGCTCGTCGATCACCACCGACGCTCTGGAGAACCGCGGCGACAACGCCGCCTCCCGTGGTGAGAACCGTGAGGCCAACACTCAGCTCAGCGCCGAGGACGCCGCGCGGGACATCTACCTCCTGCCGCTCGACGACTACGAGTTCACCTCGGCCTACGGTGTCCGGTTCGGCAAGCTGCACGCCGGCATCGACCTGGCCGCCCCGGACGGCACGCCCTACAAGGCGGTGCACGGCGGCACGGTGACCGCGGCCGGCTACTCCGGCGGTTACGGCTACATGATCACCATCCGGCAGGACGACGGCACCGAGATGATCTACGCCCACTCCCGCCGCGTGCTGGTGAACAAGGGTGACGTGGTCAAGGCCGGTCAGGTGATCGGCGAGGTGGGCAACACCGGGTATTCGTACGGGACGCACCTGCACCTCGAAGTGCACGTCAACGGCACCCCGGTCGACCCGATCACCTACCTCGAGCAGCACGGCGTCAGCATCAAGCTCCAGATGGAGTCGGTGTACGCCGCCCTGGACGCCGAGGCTTCCTGACTTTCCCTCTTACCCGGTTGCAGCCTGGTTGAACTACCGCTTCAGCCATCAGTGTTCCCGGTACCCGACCCGACAGGTACGTGACAGCACAACGTCACGGCAGTCGGGGGGGGAACAACCGCGTGGGGCAGCATTCGTCATCCGGCCGGGGTGGACGTCATCGGCAGGAGAACCTGCGCCGGCACCGCGCCCCCGCCTTCCCCGCGCTGTTCGCCACCCGTGGCCGTACCGCCCTGTCGGTGACCGCCCTGAGCGCCACGCTGGCCGCCGGGATCGGCGCCGCGGGCATGGCCGCCTCCGCCGCCCCGATCGGTGTCGCCGGTGACGGCCTGCCGACCGCCGCACACGCCCCGGGAACCCTGCCGATCGTGCCGCCACCGGGCGACGAGGCGCCCGGCAAGACCCACGACCGCCTGGCCACGATTCCGGCGGACGCCGGCCCGAACGCCGCCCCCGCACTCCGCAAGACCCGGCCGATCCCCCCGGTCCAGTGGACCCACCCGAACCCGTCCGCCCAGGTGACGTCCTGTTTCGGGCCGCGCTGGGGCCGCCTGCACGCCGGGGTCGACCTGGCCGCCCCGCACGGGACGGCGATCGTCGCGGCCGGCGCCGGGGTGGTCGTCGCGGCCGGGCCGCACGGTGGGTACGGCAACGCGATCCTGATCGACCACGGCAACGGCTGGCTCACCCATTACGGGCACCTATCGGTGATCGGCGTCCAGGTCGGTCAGCGGGTCAAGGCCGGTGAGCACCTCGGCGACGAGGGCTCGACCGGGCACTCGACCGGGCCGCACCTGCATTTCGAGGTGCACCAGGGACACTTCCCGAACCCGGTAGAGCCGACCGCGTGGATGCGCGGGCACGGAGTGGAGATCCCCGGCTGCACAGCCCCAGAGAGCTAGAGCTTCTCGATCGGGGCGTGCCGCAGGATCAGCCACATCACCTGGTCACCGAAATCGATCTGGACCCGGGTGCCCGGGCCCTGCCCTTCGACGGCCAGGACGCGGCCCAGACCGTACCGCTGATGGTTGACTCTGTCTCCGGGGTCGACCTTCGGCGCCTGCTTCAGATCGCTGGCGGTGGCCAGCTTGCTGGCGTCGATGCCGAGCCGTTCGGCGATCCGCTGCGCCTTCGGTGTGCCGCCGGAGAACCCGCCGCCGCGCTGACGGTCGCCGGCGCCGTAACCGCCGCCGCGGCCGCCCACGCCGCCGCCGGTCCCCGACCACGACGTGTACGACCCACCGGTCCGCTCCCACCGCACCAGCTCGGCCGGCAACTCGTCGGTGAACCGGGACGGCGGGTTGTACTGCGGCTGGCCCCACGCCGACCGGGTGACCGCCCGGGACAGGTAGAGCCGCTGCCGGGCCCGGGTGATCCCGACGTAGGCCAGCCGGCGCTCCTCCTCCAGCTCGGAGTTGTCGCCGAGCGCCCGCATGTGGGGGAACACGCCGTCCTCCAGGCCGGTCAGGAACACCACCGGGAATTCCAGGCCCTTGGCCGTGTGCAGGGTCATCAGCGTGACCACGCCCTGGTGGTCGGGGTCGTCGTCGGGGATCTGGTCGGCGTCGGCCACCAGCGCCACCTGCTCCAGGAACCCGGCCAGCGTGGCGACCTGCTCCTGCTCCTCGTCGGCCAGCGACTCGACCCGCTCGGTGTACTCCCGGGCGACGCTGACCAGCTCCTGCAGGTTCTCCACGCGGCCCTGGTCCTGCGGGTCGAGGCTCTCCTCGAGCTCGCTGAGCAGGCCGGAGCGCTGCAACACCGCCTCCAGCACCTCCTCCGGCGGGGCGGACAGCGCGAGGGCCCGCAGATCGTCGAGGAGCTGCACGAAGTCGTTGATGCTGTTCACCGCGCGGGTGGAGATGCCCGGCGCGTCCTTGGCCCGGCGCAGCGCCTGGCCGAACGACACCCGGTCGCGGGAGGACAGCGCCTCGATGCACGCCTCGGCCCGGTCGCCGATGCCACGTTTCGGGGTGTTCAGCACCCGGCGGATGCTGACGGTGTCGTCGTCGTTGACGATCGCGCGCAGGTAGCCCAGCGCGTCGCGGACCTCCTTGCGCTCGTAGAAGCGCACCCCGCCGACCACCTTGTAGGGCAGGCCGACCCGGATGAACACCTCCTCGAACACCCGGGACTGCGCGTTGGTCCGGTAGAAGACGGCCACGTCGCCGGGGCGCACGTCGTGGTTGTCGGTGAGCCGGTCGATCTCGCGGGCCACCCAGTCGGCCTCGGAGTGCTCGGTGTCGGCCACGTACCCGACGATCTGCTCGCCCTGGCCCTGGTCGCTCCAGAGCCGCTTGGGCTTGCGTGACGTGTTGCGGTCGATCACCGCGTTGGCCGCGGTCAGGATGGTCTGGGTGGACCGGTAGTTCTGCTCCAGCAGGATGGTCCGGGCGGCCGGGTAGTCGCGCTCGAACTCCAGGATGTTGCGGATCGTGGCGCCCCGGAACGCGTAGATCGACTGGTCGGCGTCACCGACCACACACAGCTCGGACGGATTGTCCAGGCCGACCAGCTCGCGGATCAGGGTGTACTGCGCGTGGTTGGTGTCCTGATACTCGTCGACCATGACGTGCCGGAACCGGCGGCGGTAGGCCTCGGCGACGTGCGGGTGCGACTGGAACAGGTGCACCACGGTCATGATGATGTCGTCGAAGTCCAGCGCGTGCGCCTCACGCAGCCGCCGCTGATACAACTCGTACGCCTCGGCGACGGCCCGCTCGTTGGGCCCCTTCGCCTTCGCCTTGAACTCCTCCGGCTCGACCAGCTCGTTCTTCAGGTTCGACACCTGGGCGGCCAGGCCCCGGGCGGTGTACCGCTTCGGATCCAGGTCGAGCTCGCGGGCCACCAGCGTCATCAGGCGGCGTGAGTCGTCGGCGTCGTAGATGGAGAACGTGCTCTTCAGCCCGGCGTGCTCGTGCTCGGCGCGCAGGATGCGCACGCACGCCGAGTGGAAGGTCGACACCCACATCATCCGGGCCCGTGGCCCGACCAGATGGGCGACCCGCTCCTTCATCTCACCGGCGGCCTTGTTGGTGAACGTGATCGCCATGATCTCGCCGGGGTGCACGTTGCGCTCGGCCAGCAGATACGCGATCCGGTGGGTCAGCACCCGGGTCTTGCCCGAACCGGCGCCGGCCACGATGAGCAGCGGCCCCCCGGAGTGGGTGACCGCATCCCGCTGAGGGCCGTTCAGGCCGGTCAGCAGTGCTTCCGGATCGAGCCGGGGCGCCACCGGGCGCGGCGCCGGCCGGGGTGCCTCCGGAGTCCGCACCGCGGGCAGGGGGAACAGGGCGTCGGAAGGTTCTGAGGAAGGTCGCATGGCGGGGAACAGTGTATGCCGCACCCCCGACACGAATTCGTCACCGACCGGCCCCTACATCAGCGGTGAACTATGGATGTCACACCTTTAGGCTGACCCGGTTGGTGAAGAAGTCTCTCCGATCGGGGGATCGATCCCATGCCTCTTCTGAAACGCCGGCAACTCGCCGCTCCGATAGCCCTGCTGGCCGCGGCCGGCCTGCTCACCACCGCCGTTCCGGCGCAGACCGCGGCCGCCGCGCCGCCGCCCGAGTTCGCCCCGGTCTCGGCGTCCTACGGCACGCCCAAGGGCGCGACGGTGAAGGGTCAGTTCCTCAGCTACAACGACTTCCACGGCGCCATCGACCCACCGACCGGAAGTGGCGCGGTGGTCAACGCCGGCGGCACCAGCACCCCCGCCGGTGGCGTCGAGTACCTGGCCACGTACCTGAAGAAGCTGCGCGCCGAGGCACAGGCCGAGGGCCGGCAGACGATCACCGCCGGCGCCGGTGACCTGATCGGCGCCACGCCGCTGGTCAGCGCCGCCTTCCACGACGAGCCGACGATCGAGCTGATGAACCAGGTCGGGCTCCAGGTGAGCTCGGTCGGCAACCACGAGTTCGACGAGGGTGTGACCGAGCTGCTGCGGATCCAGCGTGGCGGCTGTCACCCGGTCGACGGCTGCCAGGACGGCGACCCGTACCGCGGCGCGAAGTTCACCTACCTGGCCGCCAACACGATCAGCAAGAAGACGAAGCTGCCGATCCTGCCGCCGATCGACATCAGGTACGTGAACGGCGTGCCGGTCGGGTTCATCGGCATGACGCTGGAGGGCACGCCGGGCATCGTCAACCCGGCCGGGATCAAGGACGTCACCTTCACCGACGAGGTGGAGACCGCCAACAAGTGGAGTTCCGTGCTGAAGCTCTTCGGGGTGAAGGCGCAGGTGCTGCTGCTGCACGAGGGCGGCTCGCAGGGTTCGGCCACGCCGACGCCCGGCGTGTCGGACTGCACCAACTTCACCGGGCCGCTGGTGCCGATCGTGGCCGGGCTCAACCCGGAGATCAGCGTGGTGATCTCCGGTCACACGCACCGCTTCTACTCGTGCAAGCTGCCGAACAGCAAGGGCGTCGACACCGTCGTCACCAGTGCCGGCAGCAACGGGCAGCTGATCACCGACATCGACTACACACTGGACCGGCGGACCGGGAAGTTCACCGAGATCACCGCGAAGAACGTGATCGTCGAGAACGGGGTGCCGGACGGCACCGGCGGCTGGAAGCGGGACGCCGCCGGGGCGTTCCTGAAGAACCCGGACACCGTCGACGCCGCCGCCAAGAAGGTGGCCGACAAGTACCGGACCGCGGTCGCCCCGATCGCGAACAAGCTGGTCGGCAGCATCAGCGCGGACATCGTCCGTACCACGACGGCAGCCGGTGAGAGCCCGCTCGGTGACGTGATCGCCGACGCGCAGCTCGCCTACACGCAGTCGGCCGGAGCGCAGATCGCCCTGATGAACCCGGGTGGCATCCGGGCCGACCTGGACGCCGACCAGTCCAGCGGCGGCGAGGCCTACGGCCAGGTGACGTACGGCGAGGCGTTCACCGTCCAGCCGTTCAACAACCTGGTCGTCACCCAGTCCTTCACCGGCGCCGAGCTCAAGGAGGTGCTGGAGCAGCAGTTCGTCGGTTTCGCCGGGCAGACCGCCCAGCGGATCCTCCAGGTGTCGGCCGGCCTGACCTACACGTGGAGCGCGTCGGCCGCCCCCGGCTCGAAGGTCAGCAACCTGTCCCTGAACGGGACGCCGATCGACCCGGCCGCGAACTACCTGATCACCACGAACGACTTCCTGGCCAACGGCGGTGACGGGTTCACCAACCTGAACCAGGGATCGGCCGGGCGGGTCACCGCGCCGGGCTTCGACGTGGACGCGCTCGTGGCGCTGCTGGCCACCGGCCCGATCGCGCCGGGGCCGGCCAACCGGATTTCGACGACCTCCTGATCAGCGCAGACTTTCGTCCCAACACTCGGGCGGTTTCCTTGCGGGACCGTCCGAGCCGGGGGCATACTCGGCTCGTGATCCAGCAGGCGCGATTTTTTACCTATGGCACCGGACGCCCGGCAGCCGTAGGTCGCTCCTGAACCCCAGACCTACATCAAGCCCCGGGCCTCCCAGCCCGGGGCTTGATGCTGTCCGGGCCGGGGTGGCCGGGACCCCAGCACCCGAGGAGCAGGACATGACCGCCGACGTGATGGACCAGACCACAGGCGCGGGCGAGGACGAGGCCGCCACGAAGATCCTCGCCATTCGCGAGCGCATCAACGAGATCGACAAAACGATCATCGAGCTGTGGCAGGAACGTGCCGCCCTCTCCCAGGAGGTCGGCAAGACCCGGATGGCCAGCGGCGGCACCCGCCTCGTGCTGGCCCGGGAGCGGGAGATCATCGAGCACTTCCGCGAGGCGCTGGGGCCGGACGGCACCCAGGTCGCGCTGCTTCTGCTGCGTTCCGGCCGCGGCCCGCTCTGAGCGCCGGAGACGACTACAGCCGGGCCCTGAGGACCCGGCTGTAGCAAGCAACCACCGTTAAAGGTGTACTCACGGAAGAGGCGTCAGGCCGAGGTTTCCGGCTTTGACGCCATCTCCGTGACTTCTAACCAGTTGCTACCTCCTTAGTTGGCGCCACCACGGCCGCCACCGAAGCCGTTGCCGCCACCGTGGCCGTTGCCGCCGCCACGGCCGCCGCCGATCGCACCGGCGATCACGCCGCCGTGCCCGCCGATGGCGCCGGCGATCGCACCGCCACGGCCACCGCCGTTGCCGCCGCCGTGGCCGCCACTGTGGCCGCCGCCGAAGCCGCCGCCACGGTTGCCGCCGAAGCCGCCGCCCCAGCCGCCGCCGAAGCCGCCGCCGTGACCCCAGCCGCCCGGGTAGCCCCAGCGGTTGCCCCAGCCGTGGCCGCGGTTACCGAAACGCCACCAGTGGTTGAACCCACCGACGCGGTAGCCGAACGGGCTGATCCCGATCGGGCTCGCGACCCACGAACGCCACACCGGGCCGTACGCCAGGAAGCTGTCGTTGGCGAAGCGGAACGACTGGGTGGTGTAGTAGCTCTGGAAGCCCGCCGCACCCCAGTTGCAGTCGTCCGGGTCGACCGCGAGGGCATACGAGCCCACGCGAACCCCGACAACCCCGACCGGAACGACCGAAACGGTGTTGCAGCTGTAGGCCGAGGTGGCCCAGAAGCTACGGCGCGCACCGAACACGGCGGCCTGGTTGCAGCCGGCGCGCGTGCCGTAGTACCCGACGACGGTGTTGCCGTAGGGGATGTACTGCTGGACCCCGGTCTTCTCCGGCTTCGCCACAGTGTTGGTGGTGCTGCCGGTGGCCAGCGCCGGCGCGGTCGCGACAGTGGCACCGGCAAGGAGGCCGAGCCCGGCCATCGTCACCGAACGCATAGTCCTGTTCATGCTGTTTACCGTTTTCCTCTCAGGTAGGTAACTCGGTAAACAGACGGTGCCATATCGGACTAACTAGTCAAAGACCCTGAAGTAGCGCTTTCGTCTAGCAAATTATCGCCTTTCACTCGACCCTGAACGTAGAGTCGATCAACGCCCCGACATCGTTGTGGAAAGACTTCGGGCCGGGAGTTCAGCGAACTCCCGGCCCGAATTTTCACATTTTCTACCTCAGAGTCCTCGGAGGACACCGCCGATCTCAGCGAAGTGACAAGCACTCGGGTGCGGCGACCGCTCCCGGATCTGCAGCACCGGCTCCTGTTCGGAGCAGACATGCTGCGCCTTCCAGCAGCGCGTACGGAACCGGCATCCAGACGGCGGATCGGCCGGCGACGGAACGTCGCCGTCCAGAATGATCTGCTTGCGGTGACCACGCAGGCGCGGGTCCGGGACGGGCACGGCCGAGAGCAGAGCCTGGGTGTACGGGTGAGTCGGCTGGTCGTAGATGGCCACGTCGTGTCCCTGCTCGACGATCTTGCCGAGGTACATGACGGCGACCCGGTCGGAGATGTGCCGCACCACCGAGAGGTCGTGGGCGATGAAGATGTAGGACAGCCCGAAGTCGTCCTGCAGCCGCTCCAGCAGGTTGATCACCTGAGCCTGGATGGACACGTCCAGCGCCGACACCGGCTCGTCGCAGACGATGATCTCCGGCTTGAGCGCCAGCGCCCGGGCGATCCCGATGCGTTGCCGCTGGCCACCGGAGAACTGGTGCGGGTAGCGGTTGATGTGGTCCGGGTTCAGGCCGACCGTGTCGAGCAGGTCCTGCACCGCCTGCTGCCGCTTGCCCTTCGGCACCACCTCGGAGTGGATCTCGAACGGCTCACCGATGATGTCGCCGACGGTCATCCGCGGGTTGAGCGAGGTGTACGGGTCCTGCAACACCATCTGGATGTTGCGACGGGCCCGGCGCAGGTCACCGCCTCGGAGCCGGGTGATGTCCTGGCCGCGTACCGCAACCGTCCCGGAGGTCGGTTTCTCCAGCCCGACCAGCAGCTTGGCCAGGGTCGACTTGCCGCAGCCGGACTCCCCGACCACACCGAGCGTCTCGCCCCGGCGCAGTTGAAGGTCCACCCCGTCGACCGCCCGGACGTCCTTGAAGTGTTTGACCAGGTCGCGGGTCTCGAGAACGACGTCACTCACCGAGGACCTCCCGGAAGAAGTGGCAGCGGGCGGTGCGGCGCGGCGCGATCGCGTACGCCGGTGGCGTCGGATCCTGCCGGCACGGCTCCTTGGCGTAACCGCATCGCGGGTTGAACGCGCAGCCGGCCGGGATGTCGGTCAGCGCCGGTGGCAGGCCACGGATCGCGGTGAGCGGCTGTCCCTTGCGGTCGAGGCGGGGAATCGACTCGAGAAGCGCCCGCGTGTACGGGTGGCCGGGCCGCTCGTAGATGTCGTAGACCGGCGCCTCCTCGACGACCCGGCCCGCGTACATCACCGAGATCCGGTCGGCCACGTCCGCGACCACACCCATGTCGTGGGTGATCAGGACGAGGCCCATGTTGCGCTGCCGCTGCAACTCGGCGAGCAGGCCCATGATCTGCGCCTGCACGGTGACGTCGAGCGCCGTGGTGGGCTCGTCGGCGATCAGCACCTCGGGGTCGAGGGCCAGCGCCATGGCGATCATGACGCGCTGGCGCATACCGCCGGAGAACTGGTGCGGGTAGTCGCTGAACCGCGATCGGGCGGCGGGTATCCGTACCTGATCAAGAAGTTCGATTGCCTTGTTCTTGGCGTCCGCACGGGAGGTGCCGCGATGCGCCCGGAACAGCTCGGCCAGCTGGAAGCCGACCGAGTAGACCGGATTCAGCGCCGACAACGCGTCCTGGAAGATCATCGCGATCTTGTTGGCCCGGACCCGGCGGCGCTCGTCCTCGCGCAGTTTCAGCAGGTCGACGCCGCGGTACCGGACCTCGCCGCGGGTGATGTGGCCGGGCGGCGTCTCCAGAATGCCCATGATCGCCTGGGCGGTCACCGACTTGCCGCAGCCCGACTCACCGAGGATGGCCAGCGTCTCGCCGGGGTTCAGCCAGAAGCTCGCCCCGTTCACCGCCTTCGCCACGCCGTCGCGGGTGCGGAACTCCACGTGCAGATCGTTGACCTGGAGCAGGGGTGCGCGCGGGTCCAGTCCGGGTAGGACGTCCATGTGCGCCTTGATATCGGTCACGGGTTCACCGCAGCTTCGGGTCGAAGGCGTCGCGGATCGCGTCGCCCAGCATGATGAAGGCCAGCACGGTGGCGGCGAGGAAGACGGACGGCCAGACCAGCGGGGCGGCCGCCACCCGGGCGTGTTTCTGCGCGTCGGAGATCTGCAACCCCCAGCTGAGCGCGTCGCCCTTCAGCCCCACCCCGAGGTAGGAGAGCGTCGCCTCGGCCGCGATGTTGGCGCCCAGCAGCACGGTCGACACCACGATGAACGGGGCGATCGCGTTCGGCAGGATGTGCCGGAACATCAGCCGGGCCGGGCCGGCGCCGAGCATCCGCGCCGCCGCCACGTAGTCCTGGCTCTTCGCCGCGACCACCGACGAGCGCATCACCCGGGCCGCCGACGTCCACGTCAGCAGACCGAGGGTGAGGGTCACCGCGGTGACGCCGTCGTCGCCGGAGCCGGAGAGCCGGCCGGAGAGGACCACGGCGCCGAGCAGGACCGGGATGCCGAGGACGATGTCGATGCCCCGGGACAGGACGGCGTCGATGGCGCCGCCGAAGTAGCCCGCGGCCATCCCGAAGGACAGGCCGATCAGGCCGGCCAGCAGCGTGGAGAGCAGTCCGACCTGGATCGAGCTGCCGGTGCCGTGCACGGTACGGGCGAACACGTCACAGCCCTGGAAGTCGTAACCGAACAGGGCGCCCCCGGACGGGCCGTCGTGCTGCCGCGACAGCACACAGTCGGTGGGATCGGCCGAGGTGAACAGCGTCGGGAACAGCGCCATCAGCAGCAACAGCAGGACCAGCGCGGCGGAGGCCCAGAAGATCTTGTTGTGGCGCAGATCGTTCCACGCGTCGCCGGCGAGGCTACGCGGACGGCTGTCGAGCGTGGTCGGGTCACTCATAGCGGATCCTGGGGTCGAGGGCGGCGTAGAGCAGGTCGACGACGAGGTTCATCACCAGGAAGACGATCACCAGGATGCTGACGAAGCCGACCACCATCGGCCCGTCCTCGGTCCGGATCCCCTGGGCGAGTTTGGAACCGACGCCCGGGATGTTGAAGACCTCCTCGGTGACGAGCGCGCCGGACATCAGCACACCCAGGTCGACGCCGATCAGGGTGATGAACGGGATCAGCGAGTTGCGCAGCACGTGCACCCAGATGATCCGGCGTGGCAGCAGGCCTTTGGCCCGGGCGGTCCGGACGTAGTCGGCGCCCAGGTTCTCCACCACCGAGGTACGGGTGACCCGGAGCTGGGTGGCCACCACTGTGGTGGCCAGCACGATGGCCGGCAGCAGCAGCGCGTAGAAGGAGGCGTTGCGGGAGGCGGTGGCGGGGAACCAGTCCAGCTCCATGGCGAAGATCCACTGGGCGACCGGGGCGAGGACGACGATCGGCAGGGCCAGCAGCAGGAGTGTGAAGGCCAGGGTGCCGTTGTCGAAGATGCCGCCCCGGCGGATGGCCGACCAGACACCGGCGGCGAGGGCGAACACTCCCGCGATGACGAGGGCCATCAGCGCCAGCCGGACGGTCACCGGCCAGGCGGTTTCGAGCAGGGCGGAGATCTCCCGCCCGGAGATCGACTCGCCGAGATCACCGGTGAGCAGGTTCGTCATGTAGTACCAGTACTGACCGAAGAACCCCTCATCGAGGTGGTAACGCTCAGTAAGGGCTTCTCGCAGGGAGGCGCTGACCGGCTTCTCGCCCGCCAACGCCTGGACGGGGTCGTCCTGATTGGCGAACATCAGCGCGAATACCACGAAGGTGGCCCCGAAGAACGTCAGGATCATCTGCAGTAGGCGCCGCACGATGTAGCGGAACATACGGATTCGAACTTCTTCCGCGAAGGGAGCGCCGGCCTCGTGAGCCGGCGACGGGAAAGGTCGGGTCACACAATAGTGGCGTCACGGTCGCATACGCTCCGTGACGCCACCAGTGTGCAATCGGTCAGATCAGGCGACCGTTTCGATCTCGTACAGGTCGACCTTGCTGAACAGGTCCATCTCTACGTTTGCGACCCGCTCGGAGTAGCCGAACACGTTCTGGCCGTACCGCAGCGGGATGACCGGCATCTCCTCGGCGAGGATGTCCTCGGCCGCCTGCCACTTCTTGATCGACGCCTCCGGGGTGGCGGCCGCCGAGCCCTGCTTGACCAGGGTGTCGAACGCGGCGCTGGACCAGCCGTAGTAGTTCGAGCCGCCGTTGGTGCCGTAGAGCGGGTTGAGGTAGTTCTCCATCAGCGGGTAGTCCATGATCCAGCCGAGGCGGATCAGGCCGATGTCCTGGTGGTTCTGCAGCTTCTCCTGCATGACCGCGAACTTCGGCTCCTGCTCGCCGACACACTTGACCTGCAACGACGCGCGGATCTGGTTGCAGGTCGCGTCGACCCACGACTTGTGGCCACCGTCGACGTTGTAGGTGATCTTGATTTCTTCCGGGCCGCCGTTGTTCCGGTACAGGTCGCGGGCCTTCGTCGGGTTGTAGTTGCAGGCCTCGCCACAGCTGTTCTCGCGGAAGCCGGCCACCACCGGCGAGACGAACGACTTCGCGGCGGTACGGGACCCGAGGAAGATCTGGGACGCGATCTCCTCCCGGTTGATCGCCATCGAGATCGCCTTACGCACGTTGGCGTTCTTGTACTGCGGGAGGAAGGTCGGGAAGCCGATGAACTCGAAGACCGAGTTCTCGCTCTTCTGGAACCGCTCACCGAGGTCGGCCGGCGCGTTGGCCAGGGCGTCCGTCGGGATCGTGGTCTGCACGTCGAGGTTGTTGCTGACCAGGTCGGCGTACGCCGCCATCTGGTCGCCGTAGATCTTCCAGGTCACGCCGTCGATCTTCGGGACCACGCCTTTGAAGTCGGCGTACTTCTCCACGACGATCTTGTCGTCGTGCTCCCAGCTGCCCTTCATCTTGAAGGGGCCGTTGCCGATGATGTTGTCCTCGAACCCCTTGGCGATCACGCCGTCCGCGGAGAACGCCGCCTTGGGCAGCGGGTAGAACACCGAGTAGGCGATGACCGACTTGAAGCTGGCGAACGGGGCGGTGAGCTGCACCGTGAACGTCAGGTCGTCGACCTTCTTCAACCCGGACATCTTGTTGGTCGCCGGCTCCGGTGCCTTCTCCGGGCCGTCGCCGTCGGGGTCGAGCGGGTTCAGGTCGGCGTAGCCGGCGATCCGCTCGAAGAAGTAACCACCGCCCTGGGCGTTGGGCTTGTAGGCGCCGTAGTTCCACGCGTCGATGTAGTTCTGCGCGGTGACCGGCTCGCCGTTGTGGAAGGTGTAGCCCGGCTTGAGCTTGATGGTCCACAACCGGTTGTTCTTCGACACCGTGATCTTCTCGGCCGCAACCTCGACCGGGTTCTTCTGCGCGTCGAAGCTGACCAGTGGGTAGAAGAGGGAGTTGAGCACCTGGGCGCTGCTGCTGTCGGTGGCGTTGGTGGGGAGAAGGTGTTGCGGCTCTGCGATGCCGATCACGACCGTGTTGGCGGTGTTCGTCGGATCCTCCGAGTCACCACCGCCACAACCTGCGACCAACAAGGAGATGGCGGCCGCTACGGCCGCCATCTTCCACGGGCGTTTCCCAAGCATGGGAGAGCCTCCTTCAGGGGCGCTCACGAGGGGTGTGTGAGTAGCAGCCACTGTGACACAGAGGCATCAAAACCCGGAGCGCCGTTACCAAGCCGATATTGGGCGTCTACGTCCGCAGAAAGCCTCATGAGCGACCGTTTAGGAGGGTTTACCCACCCTGAACTGGGATAACTCCATGCGGCTTCCAGCGCAGCACGGAGCGCAGCCTATCTGAAAAACTCTCAAGAAACCTGCCCGGAAGGGTCAGACCAGACGCCGATCGGCTGCCCATCGTGACAGTTCGTAACGGTTGCTCATCTGCAATTTACGCAGAACGTTCGAAACGTGCGTCTCGACGGTCTTGATGGAGATGAACAACTCCTTGGCGATCTCCTTGTACGCATACCCCCGCGCGAGCAGCCGCAGAACCTCACGCTCGCGGTTGGTCAGCTGGTCCAGCTCGGGGTCGGCCACCGGCACGTCGGGCCGGGAGGCGAACGCGTCGAGCACGAACCCGGCCAGCCGCGGGCTGAACACCGCGTCGCCGTCGGCCACCCGGCGCACCGCGGCGGCCAGCTCGTCCGGCGAGATCGTCTTGGTCACATAGCCACGGGCGCCGGCCCGGATGAGACCGATCACATCCTCCGCCGCGTCGGACACCGACAGGGCCAGGAACTTGACCTGCGGGTGGGAACGGCGCACCGACTCCAGCACCGCCCGGCCGCCGCCATCCGGCATGTGCACGTCGAGCAGCACCACATCCGGCTGGACCGCGGCGATCCGGCTGATCGCCTCGCTCACCGTGCTCGCCTCCCCCACCACGTCGACGTGCACGCCCAGCTCGGCGCGCACCCCGGCGCGGAACATCGCGTGGTCGTCGACCAGGAAGACATTGAGCCGACGGGCCTCCGGCTCGGTCACGGGCTCGCTCATCGCACAGACTCCTTACCAGCGGTCACACTCTCCCGCGACACGGGAAGCATCAGCCGCACCTCCGTACCGTCTCCGGGGGCGCTGCGGATCTCGGCCCGCCCACCGTGACGCTGCATGCGCCCGATGATCGACCCCCGCACCCCGTGCCGGGTGTCCGCCACGCCGCTGAGATCGAAGCCGGCGCCGCGGTCCCGGACGAAGACGCTCAACTCATCCTCCTCCACCTCGGCGTAGAGCGAAACCGTCTGCACGCCCGCGTGCCGGGCCGCGTTGACGAGCGCCTCCCGCCCCGCCGCGACGAGTGCCGCCACCCGCTCGTCGCACTGGGTGTCACCGACCACGACCGTCTCCACGGTGATCGCGTAGGTGTCCTCCACCTCGGCGGCGGCCTGCTCCAGCGCGGCGGCGAACCGCTCGGTCGGCGAGGCGGTCGGCTTGTAGAGCCAGTTGCGGAGGCTGCGCTCCTGCCCCCGGGCCAGGCGCTGCACCTCCTTGATGTCGGTGGAGTTGCGCTGGATCAGGGCGAGCGTGTGCAGCACCTGGTCATGGATCATGGCGGCCAGCTCGGCCCGCTCCTGCTCGCGGATGCGGCCCTCACGCTCGGCGCGCAGCTGGCCGAACGTGCGCCAGACCAGTGGCGCGACCACCACACCGACGCCGAGCAGACCGACGAAGGCGAAGATCACACCGTTGATCACGGCGGAGAACGAGTCGGTCGGCGAATAGACCGCCACCACGCCGATGATGCCGACGGCGACCAGGATGCCGCCGCCGATGAACCGGAAGACGAACGAGCGCCTGTCGGTCTCCGACACCATCGCCGTGAACCACGGGGTGGACGCGAGATTCTCCGACTGCGCGTCACGACGGCTCGGGTCCGACTGGTGCCAGATCACCCCGGCGCCGACCGCGATCACCGCGATCATCCAGCCGGCCGTGGTGGCCCCCTGGTCCTCGAAGAGCTGGGCCTGCAACAGGATCACGCCCATGCCGATCGCCGCGAACGGCATCAGCTTGCCCAGATCACGGCGGGCCGGCTCCTCCTGGTTGCGCGCCTCCTGCGGCAGGACCGCCCAGTAGGCCGCGTAGAGCAGCAGGCCGAGGGCGTTGAAACCGAGCAGGACGACCAGCGTGATCCGGACAGCCAGCACCGGCACGCCGAGGTGGCGCGCCAGACCGGCGGCGACCCCGGCCACGATGCGGTGATCGCGTGGCCGGTACAGCCGGCGCGGCGGTGGTGCGGCAGCGGTACTCACCCTCCGATCGTCACACGTGGCGCAAGACCGGGCCACGGGGAACATCCCGGGTACTCGGGCCGGATATCTCAGGGTGGCCTCAGGGTCGGCGCCGGAAGCGGCTGGGGTCGCCGGGCGAGCAGGATCGAGAGCATGAACGACGAACCGTCCGGTGCCGGTCCCAAGAAGGATGACCAGGCGCCTTCCGACCAGCCCGGCGGCGGCTTCCCGCCCGGATCCAACGTTCCACCCTGGGTCGCCACGGCCTCCGCGGCCTGGGCCCGTCAGCAGCTGATCCGTCCCCGGCAGGGGCGATACGTGGCGGGCGTCTGCGGCGCAGTGGCCCGGGCGACCAACACCGACCCGATCCTGTGGCGGGTCCTGCTCGGCGTGCTGGCCGTCCTCGGCGGCAGCGGTGTCCTGCTCTATCTGATCGGCTGGCTGATCATGCCGTCCGAGGGCGACACCGCGTCGCCCGTCGAGTCGCTGCTCGGCAAGGGCCGGTCCGGCATGCAGCCGCTCTCGGTGGTGCTGCTCGGCGGGGCCGCGCTGATCACCTTCGCCTTCATCGTCAACACCGGCGCGCAGGCCGTCGTGCTCGCCGCGGCGGTGATCCTGGGCGCGTTCCTGCTGGTCAAAAGAGGCGGTCTACCCTACTCCCCGGCCACCCCGCCGCCGCCCGGCGCACCACCTGCCGCGCCGGCGCCGGGCACCGAGGAGCCGACGGTGGCGTTCGTGGCGGCGCCCGCGGCCGCACCGTCCGGCGAACAGGTGAGTGCGCCTCCGGCGTACACCCCGCCCGCTCCGCCGCCCCCGCCGGCCGGCGGTTTCCGGCCGCCGTTCGCGCCGCACGGGCCGTTCGCCGGGCCGACCCCGCCGCCGCCCGCTCCGCCGGCGCCGCCCCGCCCGCCGAAACCGCCTAAGGAGCGGCCGATCCTGGGCCGGCTCACGTTCTTCGCCGTCGTCATGGTCACCGGCCTGATCGGCGCCGTCGACATGAGCGGTGTGGATGTGGACATCCCCGCCTACTTCGCGGCGGCTCTTGCCACCACCGCGCTCGGTCTGATCGTCGGCGCCTGGTTCGGCCGGGCCCGCGGGCTGATCGCGCTGGCCATCGTGCTGAGCTTCGCGCTGGGGGTGTCGTCCGGGCTGGAGCGGTTCGGCCGTGACTGGGCGCCCAGCGTCTACCGGCCGACCACGCTGACCGCGGTCGCCGACAGCTACCAGTTCGACGTCGGCAACGTCACCCTCGACCTGCGCCAGATCGACTTCACCGGGCAGACCCAGACCATCGCGATCGACATGAAGCTGGGCCAGCTCAAGGTGCTGCTGCCGGGCAAGGTCGACGCCACTGTCGAAGCGGGCGTCGAGGGCGGCCGGCTGGTGCTCTTCAACGAGGAGTTCGCCGACAGTTCGTACCGCCAGGCCACCGACCTCGGCTCGGACGGCGCCGGCGGCGGCACGCTGAACCTGGACATCCGTCTCGAAGCCGGAAACGTGGAGGTGATCCGATGAAGCCGCACCGGATGGACGGGGTGTCGCTGACCTTCGGCCTGATCTTCCTGCTGATCCCGCTCTGGTGGGCGGTCTCCCAGGTGATCACACTCGAGCTGCCGGCGGTCGGCTGGATCGTGGCCGGCGGGCTCATCTTCTTCGGGGTGGTCGGCCTGCTCGGGGCGATCCGCTCGGGCCGCCGCGACCTGCCGCCCACCCCGGTCCCGGCCACCGCGACCGTCGAGACGCACGGTGACCTGCCACCCGAGATGCACGCCGAGATCGTGCAGGAGCTGCTCGACGACCCGGCCGACAGGTTCGCCCGGGAGCAGCAGTCCACCGACCGCCCGCGCCGGGATTGAGGTTCTTCAACATGATGCCGGGTCGAAAAGATTCGGTGAGACTCTCGCGACCCCGCCCACGGGACGACCACCCGTGGGCGGGGCAATATGCTCGGTTAATGACCGCGTTTCCGACCGTTTCCGTGGCGCCCGTCCCCGGCGTGGGTGACCGGGCCGCCCGTGTCCTGACCGCCGAGTTCGCCCGGCAGAACGCGGCCACGTCCGCACTGCTGGTCGGCGCCGACCACGCTTCGGCCGTGGTGGCCGCAGCCGTCGAGGCTCTGCTTCCGAGTGACACCCTCGTCCTTGTTCCCGGCGCCAACAGCAGCACCGATCTGCTCCGTGGCCACATCACCGGCCTCGGCAGCTGGGTCGCCGACCGGGTGAAAGTCGTGGAATCCCTCGACGAGGCCCAGCCCGCCGATGTGGTGATCGTCGGCGAGCCGCTGACCGGCACCGCCGAGGAGGCCCGCAGCCTGATCGACCAGCTCGGCAAGTACCTGGCCGACGGTGCCGTCCTGTCGCTGGCCGCCCCGGCCGGCCCGGGCCGCACCCAGGGCGCCGCCGCCGAGCTGTTCCGGCAGGGCGCCCTGTTCGGTGTCGGCTCCGACCTGGTGGTCCGCAACCAGCCGCCGCTGCGGGTGCACAAGCTGCGGTTCAGCCCGGCCGAGGTGTCCACCGCGGCGAAACTGGCCCCCGCCTTCCGCACGTCGAGCGTGCCGGTGACCCGCACCATGCACATCGACTCCAACGGCGTCGCCGCCGCCGGCATCGCGCTCGGCCTGGCCGCCCTGACCCGCCGCGCCCGGCCGCAGTCGAAGCTCTGGCTGGTCCCGGCCCTGCTCGCGGGCCCGGTCGCGGCATTCTTCCGCGACCCGGAGCGGGATGTCCCCAGCGACCCGACGGCGATCACCTCGGCCGCCGACGGCAAGGTCCTCTCGGTCGAGCGGATGCGCGACGAGCGCTTCGGTCCTGACGAGTTCCTCCGGATCGCGGTCTTCCTCTCCGTCTTCGACGTCCACGTCAACCGGGCGCCGGTGGCCGGCCGGGTCGCCGACTACTTCGTCGAGGAGGGCGGCTACGCCAACGCGGCGACCGCGGCGGCCGAGCACAACGTGGCGGCCTACACGGTCCTCGACACCGAGCACGGCACGGTCGCGATCGCCCAGCGGACCGGCCTGATCGCCCGCCGCATCGTCCAGCGGGCGCCGGTCGGCACCCTCTTGGCGAAGGGCGAGCGCTACGGCCTGATCCGTTTCGGCTCCCGCACCGACGTCTACCTGCCCGCCGACCGCGCGGAATCCCTGGTCTCCGTCGGCGAGCGCGTGGTGGGCGGCTCCACGGTGATTGCCCGCTTCAAAAACTGACATTCGGCACGAATTGCGAAGCGGCCGTGGCCACCCCACGGCCGCTTCAGCGTCTCAACGCCCAAACGTTCAAGGCTGCGAGTGATCCCGCGAGGCCCCAGCGCAACCCGCAGCCATGTGAATCTTGCAGGTTTCCGCCGAGCGGCGATCTCTCGTAGATCTTGCACGGTTCCCCACCTCGGCAGCGATCTTGCGCAGCTCTTCACGCCTGGGAGCCTTCTGCGAGGCCACCTCACTTCGAGAAGGACAGTCCTCAGACAGATGACGTCTCCGCGGCCACAACGCCTCCACCGGCAACGATTCGGTCGCCAACGATTCGGCCGGCAACGATTCGGCCGGCAACGATTCGGCCGACAACGATTCGGCCGACAGCGGCTCGGCCGACAGCGGCTCGGGCACCAACGGCTCAGACGGCAGCGGCTCGGGCGGCAACGGTTCAGGCGGCAACGGTTCGGGCGGCAACGGTTCGGGCGGCAACGACTCGGGCGCCTACGGCTCGCCGCCCGTGGATCTTGCACGACTTTTCAGACCCGCGCCGATCTTGCAGCCTTTTCCACACCCCAACGAGAAGAACGTTGCAAGGTCTCCCCGGCGCAGTGGATCTTGCACGATAAACCACACCCAGACGTGAAAAATCGTGCAAGATTGCGGCCAGCGTGGACTCGACTTTCGCACTTTGTGAACCGCTGCCCGGCCCCGCCTCCGCAGATCACACCGGTCGCGGACTTCAGCCCCGGCAGTATTGCGACTGCATGCCGGCCAACAGTGACGCAAGATCCATCGCTGCGGCAGGATCCGCCGGCGAGGACTCGTCCGCGTTCCCTGTTCCGGCGATGGCGGCGGCGGTGGCGGTGGCGGTGGTCAGCGCACACGTTGGCCGATCGTGATCGCTCATCGTCGCCCCGACAAAGGTAGGCGCACGCACTGGGCCGATCGCGTGCGTTCATCCACGCCCCAGCGAAGACGTCGGCACACGTAACGCCAACGTGTGCTCCCGTCGTCGCAGCAACCTCCACGAGCCCGGCCGCGCAACCCCAAGGAGACCGCACCCGGTACGGCACCCACGCGAAAGTAGATCTTGCGGTGCACGGTTCAGACCTGCCCAGCCGGTGGAGGAGATGCGGGATGACGGGCCTCGCCGACGCCGGAACACCGCGTGCGGCGAAGGGGAACCAGAAAGTACGAAAGTCGAGCGTGGAGAAGCGTGCAAGATCCACAAAGCCGAACGAGGGCGATTTCTCCGCAAATACGAAATTCCGAACCTCGGGGCGATGATGCAGCCGCCTGCGTGACCGGTGCGATTGCCCGAAGGCTCAGCGGTAGGACATCGCACAGCTGAGGGTTTGACCCCGGAGGCGGCGAAAGCCGCGAAGAAGCGTCCTGGGTGTTGTTGCCGTGCAAGGTCTGGCGTGCGCGGCGGCAGGGGAAAGCGGAAGGCCGCCTCCCCAACGGGAGACGGCCTTCTGACGGGCGCTGGGATCAGGCGGTGCGGCGGGTGCGCATCCACAGGATCGGGCCGCTGACCAGGTAGGCCGCGACGATCAGCACGAACGTCATGCGGGGCTGGAGCAGCGCGCCGACGATCGGGAGCAGCCACAGCCACGGCGGGAGTTTCAGCAGGCGGGCGAGCTTCGCATACGGGAAGCTGGACACCATCGCGAAGGCGAGCAGCGTCACGCCGGCGAGCTGGACCATGCCGGGCAGCGGCAGGCCGATCAGCACGGTGAGGGCGAGGACCGCGGCCGCCATCGTGGTGGGGACGCCGCAGAAGAACCGGCCGTCCTTGGGTGAGACGTTGAACCGGGCGAGCCGGATCGCGGCGCAACCGGCGACCAGGGCGGTCGCGATGGCGGCGGCAGCCTGCGGGACCTGGTCGGCCAGCGAGGCGTAGACCACGACGGGCGCGGCGAGGCCGAACGAGCACATGTCGGCCAGCGAGTCCATCTGTGCGCCGAACGGGCTGGCCACGCCGAGCTTGCGGGCGAGCGCGCCGTCCAGGCCGTCAAAGACGACGCAGGCGACCAGGCAGGCCGCGGCGATCTGCACCTGACCGTCCATGGCCAGGAAGATCGCCAGGAGGCCCAGGCCGAGGCTGGACAGGGTGCAGGCGTTGACGAGCGCGAAGCTCGCACGGCGGGACATGGTGCGCTCACCGGGAAGCAGGGGAATGGAAGCCGGCGCCGGGTCTGGCCCGGCGACGGAAACGTCCACAGGAACCCCCGGCGCGGGAATGGAGAGAGTCCGCACCGGGTCGGAACCGATGTGCAGCACCTCGGCCCGGGTCGCGGTTGCGGCCCGCCCGGTTTCGGCGGAGCGGCGGCCCACCCGAACCATCAGGGCTTGCCGGGCGAGACTTCCGCCCCGGCGCAGCCGGCCTGCCCAACGACGCCCGGCGGGACGGGGACTATCCGTCGATCGACGCCGGCGCCAAGGGGTACTCGGCACGTGCTTCCTCCATGGAGTTCGGTTGTTCCGCCGGGGACTCGCGAGCCCGGCGAAATTGCGGGTTACACCATCGCACAGCCGGACGGCCTTGGCGAGAGGTCGAACGATCCAGAGGTTCAACCGCGAGACCTGACGGTTTCATTCCCCGAGCGGATCGACGGACACGTCCTCAACCTTCCGAGTTTCGATTTTAGCCCGTCCGGCCCAGCGCATCCCGGGTCAGCTCGGTGAGGGAAAGGTTGCGGGCCTGCTCAGGGGTGAACCAGGCGGCTTCCGCGGTCGATCCGCCGGCCGCCTCGGTGACCGCGGCGTCGGTCGGTTCGGGCACCGTGACCTGGTAGACGACCCGGATCACGTGCCATTGGAGGGGCACTCCCTCGGGTCCGACAGCGGCCGGGTCGTACCGATGGGAGACCCCGACCAGCCCGGTGATCAGTCCCCGCTGGGACGTCTCTTCGTAGAGTTCGCGGGCGAGGGCACGCTCGGGGGTCTCGCCGAAGTCGGTGCCGCCGCCGGCCAGGTGCCAGAAGCCGCCGCCGGGGTAGCCGTCCGCGATGCGGGTCAGCAGGATTCGCCCACTCGGGTCGGTGGCCAGGCCGTAGGCTCCGAAGCGCTGCACCGGGCCGGACCGCTCGGGCTCGCCGAAGGGGCCGTCGCCCAGGTCGGCGGGTTCGAAGCTGACGCCGAGCACCCCGGCGGTGAACGGCAGCAGGGGCTGGGCGGCCACGTCGGCCGGGGCGACCCAGGCGACGAGGTCGCTGGTGCCGGCTGTCTCGGGGGTCAGCTCGCCGCCGGTCACCTCTACGTCGTAGATGATCCGGTCGGTGTGCTCGATCGTGCCGTCCGGCAGGCGGGCCAGGTCGGCGAGGACGGTCCGCACTCCGGCGATCCGGACGGTGAGGCCGGTCTCCTCGGCGAACTCCCGGACGACCGTGTCATCCGGGTGCTCGCCGTGGTCGATGCCGCCGCCGGGCAGGGACCAGACGCCTGGGAACGCGCTGGCGTCCGATCCGCGGGTGAGCAGCACACCGCCGTCGGCGGAGCGGCTCACCCCGTACGCCGCAGCCCGTCTCTTGATCTTCACCTGCTCTAGATTAGCTTCGCCGCCCGGAGAGCATCGGCCGTCACCTCGGTGATCTGGTCGGGGCCGAGCGCCGCGACCTCGGTGAGCGGCATCCATCGCGCCTCGGAGGTGGAGCCGCCGACGTCGTGGATGGTGACCTCGGTCGGCTTGTCCACTACGACCCGGTAGAAGGCCCGGACGCCGTGCCAGTCGATCGGGTAGCCCTCGGGGCCGAGCGAGGCGGCGTCGCGGTGGCTGGCCACGCCGAGCAGTTCGACGAGGTGGCCTTCCTGGCCGGTCTCTTCGACGAGCTCACGGATCAGCGCGGTGCCGGGCTGTTCGCCGTAGTCGGTGCCGCCGCCGGGCAGGTGCCAGCAGCCGGCGCCGGGGTAGCCGTCGGAGATCCGGGTGAGCAGCAGGTTCTCGTGCGGGTCGGTGGCGATCGCGTAGGCCGCGAAGCGCTGTGCCCGGTGCAGGCCGTCCGGTCCTTCGTAGGCGTAGAAGGACGGGAAGACCGGCGCTTCCTCGGGCCGCAGGTCGCCGGCGTCGGCGGAGAGCCCGAGCGCGGCCGCGGTGAACGGCCGGAGTTTCAGCCTCTCGGCCTCTTCGAGGGTGTGCCAGCGGGCCAGGTCGGTGTTGTGGCCGACCCGGTCGATCAGGTTGCCGCCGCGCACCGACACCGAGTAGATCAGCCGGTCGGTGTGGATGGTGACGCCGCGGTGCGGCATCGAGCGCATGTCGGCGAGCACGTCGTGCAGCCCCGAGACGGCGACGGAGAGGCCGGTCTCCGCCGCGGTCTCGCGGACGACGGTGTGGTTGGGGTCTTCGCCGTGGTCGACGGCGCCGCCGGGCAGCGACCAGACTCCGGGGGTGCCGGATTTGGACGATGCCCGGACCAGGAGCACGCGGCCTTCGCCGTCGCGGGCGACGGCGTAGGCGGCGATCCGGCGGAGCGGTTCAAGTGCGGGGGTCACGGGCCGCAATTCTGCCCGCGATTTGTTACCTCTCAAGAACTACTGTCAAATTCCTGACAGTGGGATAGCGGTGAGTAATCGCAGCTCAGGGCAGGTTACGCCGCACTGGGCGATTGATCCACTACTGACCGTCACTCCCACTCGATGGTGCCCGGGGGCTTGCTCGTGACGTCCAGCACGACCCGGTTGATCTCCCGGACCTCGTTGGTGATCCGGTTCGAGATCTTGGCGATCAGGTCATACGGCAGACGCGACCAGTCAGCGGTCATGGCGTCCTCGGACGACACCGGCCGCAGCACCACCGGGTGCCCGTAGGTCCGGCCGTCACCCTGCACACCCACGCTGCGCACGTCGGCCAGCAGCACCACCGGGAACTGCCAGACGCTGCGGTCGAGGCCGGCCGCGGTGAGCTCCTCGCGGGCGATCAGGTCGGCCTGGCGAAGAATGTCCAGCCGCTCCCGGTCCACCGCGCCGATGATCCGGATCGCAAGACCCGGGCCGGGGAACGGGTGCCGCTGCACGATCTCGTCGGGCAGGCCGAGCTCCTTGCCGATCGCCCGGACCTCGTCCTTGAACAGGGTCCGCAGCGGCTCGATCAGCGAGAACTGGAGATCGTCGGGAAGACCGCCGACGTTGTGGTGCGACTTGATGTTGGCCGTGCCGGTGCCACCGCCGGACTCCACCACGTCGGGGTAGAGCGTGCCCTGCACGAGGAACTCGATGTGGCGCTCGGCGTCGAGCTCACGGGCGGCCGCCTCGAAGGTGCGGATGAACTCCCGGCCGATGATCTTGCGTTTCTGCTCCGGGTCGGTCACTCCGGCCAGGTGACCCAGGAACTGCTCCTCGACGCTCTTCACGACGAGCCGGACGCCGGTCACGGCGACGTAGTCCTTCTCGACCTGCTCAGCCTCGCCCGACCGCAGCAGACCGTGGTCGACGAAAACGCAGGTGAGCTGGTCACCGATCGCCTTCTGGACCAGGGCCGCGGCGACCGCCGAGTCGACACCGCCGGAGAGCGCGCAGAGCACCTGCTTGTCGCCGACCTGGGCACGGATGGCAGCGACCTGGTCCTCGATGATGTTGCCGGGCGTCCAGGTGGGCTCGATGCCGGCGATGTCGTACAGGAAGCGCTTCAGCATCTCCTGGCCTTGCTCGGTGTGCGCCACCTCGGGGTGGAACTGCACACCGGCCCGCTTCGACGCAAGATCCTCGAAGGCCGCGACCGGAGCGCCGGGGGTGGAGGCGGTGACCGCGAACCCGGACGGGGCGACCGCGACGCTGTCGCCGTGGCTCATCCAGACCGGCAGGTCGGCGGGGAGCTCGCGGAGAAGCGTGCCGCCCTCGACCGAGAGCACGGTCCGGCCATACTCCCGGGAGCCGGTGTGGGCCACCGTGCCGCCGAGCGCCTGGGCCATCGCCTGGAAGCCGTAGCAGATGCCGAAGACCGGGACGTCACTGTCGAACAAACCGGCGTCGAGCGTGGGCGCACCCGGCTCGTAGACGCTGGAGGGGCCACCGGAAAGGATGATCGCGGCGGGATTTTTCGCCAGCATCTCGGCCACCGGCATCGAGTGCGGGACGATCTCGGAGTAGACACGGGCCTCGCGGACCCGGCGGGCGATCAACTGAGCGTACTGGGCGCCGAAGTCGACGACGAGAACGGGACGCGGGGTACTCACCCGGCGAGTTTACCGACGGGTGAGCACCCCGAACTTGTCAGGCTCGGTAGTACGTGCGGATCGTCGTGTACCTCACGTTGCCCGCCATGTCGTACGCCCGGATCCGGACCTTCATCGTCTTCTTCTGGCTCGCGACCTTGAAGCTGAGCAGGTAGCTCGCTGTCCGGTCGGTCGCCACGACCTTCCCGTTCACGATCAGCTCGACCTTGCTGATCCCGGACTTGTCGGACGCCTTCGCGTACACCTTCACCGTGCCCTTGACCTTGGCCTTGTTGGCCGGGGCCTTGGTGATCGACACGGTCGGCGCCAGGTTGTCGGCGGTGTACCAGCGGGCCGGGAGCCACAGGTGGTTACCGGCCTTGTCGTAGACGAGCAGCTGGACCTTCATCGCGCCGTTACGGGTGCCGGTCTTGAGGACCGGGGTGAACGGGGCGACGTAGTCCCAGTTGTGCCACTTGCCGTCGACGTAGAGGTTCACGTTGCGGATGCCGGACCAGTCGTCGGTCAGCCCGTACAGGCTCATCGTGACGTTGCCGCGGACCTTGGCGTTCGCCGACGGCCAGTAGCCGGTGGCGGTCGGCGCCTTGGTGTCGCTGCCGGTGTTGATCGCGCGGACCGCGTCGACCGAGCCGAACTGGGTCCAGGTGTTGTCCCGGCGGCCCGAGTTGGTGATCGCGTAGCGCAGGCCACCACCCGAGTAGTTCGGGTGCGCCGAGGCCACCAGCGCGGCCACACCGGACACCAGCGGCGCCGAGAAGGACGTGCCCTGGACCTCGTAGTCGTCCATCAGCTGGCCGGTCTCCGGGTCGGTCCAGTAGACCCAGCAGGAGATCGGGTCGTCGTAGCAGTAGGTGCCGTTGGACCTCATGGCCGCGGTGATGCCGGGAGCCGCGACGTCCACCCAGCTGCCGAAGTTGGAGAACTCGGCACGCGCCCGGCCGTTCGTGCTGCGGGTGTCGGTCGCGCCGACGGCGAGCACGTCCGCGTACGCCGCCGGGTAGCTCTTCTGGCTGGTGTTCTCGTTGCCGGCCGCCGCGACCACCAGGGCGCCCTTGCCGTTGGCGTAGGCCACCGCGTCCTGGAGCACGGCGGAGGTGTCGTAACCGCCGAGCGACAGGTTGATGATCTTCGCGCCCTTCTGGGCGGCGTAGATGATGCCCTTGGCGATGTTCGAGTGGTACCCGAACCCGCTCGCGCCGAGCACCTTCACCGGCAGGATCTTGCATTGGGCACAGACGCCGGCCATGCCCACGCCGTTGTTCGGCGTGGCGGCGATCAGCGAGGACACCATGGTGCCGTGACCCTCGTCGTCGCTCGGGTACCCGTCGTTGTTGTGGAAGTCGTATCCGGACAGGACCTTGCCGGACAGGTCGCCGACCGCGTTCACGCCGGTGTCCACGACCGCGACGGTCACCGCCGAGCCGGTCGTGGTGTCCCAGGCCGCCGGCACGTTCATCTGCGCCAGCTCGGGCTGGCGCTTCTGCGTGAACAGCGGGTCGTTCGGCGTCACATCGGCCTTCTCGACCTGCGGGTCGACCTGAACGTACTCGACGTTCGGGTCGGCCTTGAGCGCCGCGGTCACGGCGGCCGCGCGGGCGCTGGGCACCTCGATCGCCTTGGCCCGGATCTCACCGAGCAGGCGGCGGGTGGTGCTGTCGCCGTCGGCCGTCGGCAGGCCGAGGCGCTGGAGGCTGGGCAGAGTGACGTCGGCGGCCACGCCGGAGCGCAGGCCGACCAGGAGACGCACCGGAAGTGCGCGGGCGGAACCGGTCACCGACGCGCCCGCGACCGGGGCCAGGACGACCCCGGCGGTCAGCGCAGTGACGGCGGCGAGGCCAACGATGACCCGCCGTCGAGTGGAATTCATTCTCGGACTGCCTCCCCGTAGGCGACCGCCGCGGACCGGCGAATCGCCGAGCCAGCGTACCGGTGATCTTGAATTCGGCAATAGCCCACGGCATTGAGCGTTACCGCGATGTCATTTATGGTTCGCGCTATGCGGAACAGCAAGATCACCTGGTCGATCGTGGCCGGCGTCGCATTGGCCCTGATCGTCGGAATCGGCGTCGCCATCGCGGTGGGCCGGGGCTCGTCCGAACCGGCTGCCGCACCTGTCGTATCGGCCAGTGTCGTCCCGCTTCCCAGCAGCGCGCCGAGCGTGTCGGCGTCGCCCGCGCCGTCGCCCGGCGCGGACATCAAGGGACCGCTCGATCTGGTGCTGATCGGCGTCGACACCCGGGTGAGCATCCCCGACTGGGAGCCGCACGCCGACACGATCATGCTGTTGCACGTGGAGGCGGATCTGCGGTCCGCCTATCTGTATTCGCTGCCCCGGGACCTGCGGGTGGACATTCCGGCGTACCAGAAGTCGGGTTTCGGCGGTGGAAAACACAAGATCACCGAGGCGATGAGCCGGGGCTCCCGGATTCCGGGTTCGGAGAAGAAAAGCGTCGAGCAGGGTTACGAACTGCTCACGAAAACTCTCAGTGCGTATACCGGGATCAAGACCTTCCACGGCGGCGCGATCCTCAATTTCGGTGGCCTGGACAAGCTGGTCGACCAGCTCGGCGGCATCGACATGAAGATCGACCAGAAGGTGAAGTCGCGGCACCGCAAACCGGACGGTTCGATGCGGACCCTCTCC
Source organism: Actinoplanes sp. NPDC026670 (assembly GCF_040638175.1). Classification (NCBI taxonomy): domain Bacteria; kingdom Bacillati; phylum Actinomycetota; class Actinomycetes; order Micromonosporales; family Micromonosporaceae; genus Actinoplanes; species Actinoplanes sp. NPDC026670. The sequence continues at coordinate 109,464 of NZ_JBEZXU010000019.1, read as the reverse complement.
GGCGGCGACTACATCGGACCGCAGGCCACCTACCAGCCCGGCACCCGGCACCTGGTCGGCTGGCAGGCGATCGACTACGCCCGGCAGCGGTACGGGCTGCCCAACGGCGACTACGACAGGCAGCGGCACCAGCGGCAGATGGTCGAGGCGATCCTGGCCAAGGCGCTGACCCAGGGGCTGAGCGACCCGGCGAAGCTCGGCTCGGTGATCAACGCGCTCGGCAAGTCGCTGGTCTACGTGGGCGGGCGTACCCCGTTCGAGTACGCCTACGCGCTCCGCGACCTCAGCCCCGACAAGATCACCACGGTGACGCTGCCCGGCGCGGGTGTCGGCAGCGGTGGCGGATACCTCGGTGAGCAGCTCAAGGAGGAGGGCCGCGGGTTCGTCAAGGCGCTCGCCAAGGGCACCCACCGCGCATACCTCGCAGCACACCCCAAACTGGTCGACAAGTGATGGACGTACCCTCGAAGGCATGAGGGTCTGGAAGTACGGGCTGGTTCTGCTGCTGGCGGGGTGCTCCTCCACCCCCGCCCCTGTCCCGCTCCCGGTCTTCACGCCCGGAGCCGACGGCGCCGGCGACCCGTATTACCCGAAGTACGGGAACGGCGGCTACGACGTCGGCGGTTACGACCTGGCGCTGCGCTACGACCCGTCGGCAGGCCGGCTGGAGGGCACCGCGACCATCACCGCGACCGCCACCCAGGACCTGTCCCGGTTCAACCTCGACCTGGACGGCCTCGGTGTCACCAAGGTCACTGTGGACGGCACGGCCGCCGCCTCGACCACCGAGGCGGCCGAGCTGGTGATCACCCCGGCCGCCGGCATTCCGAAGGGCACCGGCTTCACCGTCGTCGTCGACTACGGCGGCACACCCGGGCCGACCAGGAACGACACGCTCGGCACCAGTGGCTGGCTGCGCGACGGCGACAGCGGCGGCGCGGTCGCGCTCGGCCAGCCGGAGTCGGCGAGCACCTGGTTCCCGGTCAACGACCACCCGTCGGACAAGGCGACGTTCCAGCTCGCGATGACCGTGCCGGACGGCGTCGAGGTGATCAGCAACGGCGTCCCCGGCCCGAAGGAGACCGCGGACGGCCGGACCACCTGGCGCTGGACCGAGTCGTCGCCGATGGCCAGCTATCTCGCCACCGTGGTGATCGGGCAGTACCGGATCACCGAGAGCACCCATGCCGGCCGCCCGATGGTCATCGCGGTCCCCGAGTCGATGCCCGCCGACGGACCGGCCGCCGAATCGCTGGCCCGGACCGGTGAGATCACCGACTTCCTGGAGACACAGTTCGGGCCGTACCCGTTCGCCGCCAACGGCGGGGTCGTCGTCGACGAGGAGCGGATCCGCTACGCCCTGGAGACGCAGTCCCGCCCGGTCTACGGCAACACGTTCTTCCTCACCGGCGAGAACACCGGGGTCGTCGCGCACGAGCTCGCCCACCAGTGGTTCGGCGACAGCGTCGCGCTCGCCCGCTGGCAGGACATCTGGCTCAACGAGGGCTTCGCGACCTACGCCGAGTGGCTCTGGTCGGAACACACCGGCGCCCAGACCGCGCAGCAGATCTTCGATCGGCGCTACAGCGGCTTCAACTGGTCCGAGGCGCCCGGCGACCCGACCCCGAAACGCCTCTTCGGCAACGCCGTCTACCAGCGCGGCGGCATGACCGTCCACGCGCTGCGCAAGACACTCGGCGACGAGGCCTTCTTCGAACTGGTCAAATCCTGGACCGCCGAACACCGCGACGGCAACGTCACCACCGACCAGTTCATCAAGGCGGCATCCGCCGCGGCGGGCCGCGATCTGACCCCGTTCTTCAACGCCTGGCTCACCGCGACGACCAAACCGCCAAAACCCTGACTTTGGTACGACCTACGAAGGGTCCCGTGGCTGTCCCCGCAACGCAGTCCCGGCACCAGACCGAAACGCGACCGCCGGGCTGGTTGCCCACTCCCGCTACGTGCCGACCTGCGGCGCAATCCTGACCACACATCACCACGCGAACCGGCGCGGCCCGCTGCGTGCCGAACTGCGGCGCGAATCGGACCGCAGGTGGGCACGCGGGAATGGCGAACGGCGGGCTTTCGGCCCGCCGTTCGTCGCTGCCGGCTGGTCAGTGGTCCAGGACCAGGGAGACCTTCTGGAACTCCTTGACGTCGCGGTAGCCGCACTTGGCCATCGCCCGCTTCAGGCCACCGAAGAGGTTCAGCTGGCCGTTGGCGCTGTTGGCCGGACCGTAGAGAACCTCTTCCAGGGTGCCGTCCGGCTCGCCGGCGATGCAGAAACCGCCGCGCGGCAGCGCCGGGTGCGACGCCGCCGAGTGCCACCACGCACCGCCGGCCGGGGCGCCCTCGGCGAGGGATAGCGGTTCGCCGAGCATGACCGCGTCGGCGCCGCAGCCGATCGCCTTGGCGATGTCACCGCTGGTGGCGATGCCGCCGTCGGCGATCAGGTGCACATAACGGCCACCGGTCTCGTCCAGGTAGTCGCGGCGGGCGGCCGCGGCGTCGGCGATCGCGGTGGCCATCGGCACCCGGATGCCGAGGACGGTGTCGGTCGTGGACCACTCGTCGGCGCCGACACCGACGATGACGCCGGCCGCCCCGGTCCGCATCAGGTGCAGCGCCGTCTTGTAGTCGGTGCAGCCGCCGACGATGACCGGCAGGTCCAGGTCGGCGATGAACTCCTTGAGGTTGAGCGGCTCGTCCGTCGTGGACACGTGCTCGGCCGACACCAGGGTGCCCTGGATGACCAGCAGGTCGACGCCGGCGTCCAGCACGACGGGCGCGAGGGCCAGGGTGTGCTGCGGCGACACCCGGACCGCCGTGGTGACGCCTGACGCACGGATCTCACGGACCCGCTCGGCGATCAGCTCCGGCTTGATCGGCTCGGCGTAGACCTCCTGCAGACGCCGGGTGGCGTCGGCGTCCTCGTCGAGTGAGGCCAGCTCTTCGAGGATCTTGGTGGGGTCCTCGTAACGCGTCCAGAGGCCCTCAGCGTTGAGCACGCCCAGGCCGCCGAGGCGGCCCAGGGCGATCACCGAGTCCGGGCTCTGGGTGGCGTCCGACGGGTGCGCGACGCAGGGGATCTTGAAGGGGTACGCGTCGAGCTTCCACTCGGTCGACACGTCGTCGACGTCGCGGGTACGACGGCTCGGAACGATGGCGATGTCGTCCAGGTGGTAGCCGCGCTGGGCGGTCTTACCGAGGCCGATCTCCACGACGTCACGCATGGCCTGTCAATCCTTATCAGTGCGGAGTTACCGCGAGTGGTAGTTGGGGGCTTCGACGGTCATCTGGATGTCGTGCGGGTGGCTCTCCTTGAGGCCGGCCGCCGTGATCCGGATGAGCTGACCGCGCTCCTGGAGGTCGGGGATCGTCTCGGCGCCCGCGTAACCCATCGCCAGCCGGACACCGCCGACCAGCTGGGCCACCACCCGGGAGAGCGGGCCACGGTAGGGCACCTGGCCCTCGACACCCTCCGGAACCAGCTTCTCCTCCGGCACGTCGTGCTGGAAGTAGCGGTCCTTCGAGTAGGACTTGGCCTGGCCCCGGGACTGCATGGCGCCGAGCGAGCCCATCCCCCGGTACGACTTGTACTGCTTGCCGTTCACGAAGATCAGCTCGCCGGGGCTCTCCTCCGAGCCGGCCAGCAGACCACCGAGCATCACCGCGTTGGCGCCGGCGACCAGAGCCTTGGCGATGTCACCGCTGTACTGAATTCCCCCGTCACCGATCACCGGAACCCCGGCCGGCTTGCACGCCCGCGCCGCCTCCATGATCGCCGTGATCTGCGGCACACCCACGCCCGCGACGATCCGGGTGGTGCAGATCGCACCCGGGCCGACACCCACCTTCACCGCGTCGGCGCCGGCCTCGACCATCGCCTTGGCGCCGGCGTAGGTGGCCACGTTGCCGCCGACGATGTCGGTGACGGTGTCCTTCTTGAGCCGGGCGATCATGTCGAGCACCTGGCGCTGGTGACCGTGCGAGGTGTCCACGATGATCACGTCGACGCCGGCGTCGATCAGGCCGCGGGCCCGCTTGTACGAATCGTCGCCGACCCCGACCGCGGCGGCGACCCGCAGGCGGCCCTGCTCGTCCTTCGTCGCGTCCGGATACTGCTCGGATTTCGTGAAGTCCTTCACGGTGATCAGCCCGCGCAGCCGGCCCTGCTCGTCGACGAGCGGCAGTTTCTCCACCTTGTGGCGGCGCAGCAGGTCGAGGGCGTCGGTCTTGCTCACCCCGACCGGGGCGGTGATCAGCGGCGACTTGGTCATCACGTCGCGGACCTTGGTGTCGCCGTCGGTGACGAAACGCATGTCACGGTTGGTCACTATGCCGACGAGCTTGCCGCCGGCGTCGACGACCGGGACGCCGGAGATGCGGTATTTCGCGCACAGGGCGTCGACCTGGCCGAGCGTGTCGTCCGGGCTACAGGTGATCGGGTTGGTGATCATGCCCGACTCGGACCGCTTCACCAGGTCGACCTGGGCCGCCTGGTCCTCCGCGGAGAGATTGCGGTGCAGCACGCCGATGCCGCCCTCACGCGCCATGGCGATCGCCATGCGCGCCTCGGTCACCGTGTCCATCGCCGCGGACAGCAGCGGGATCGTGAGCTCGACGTTACGGGTCAGGCGCGTGACCGTGTTCACCCGGCTGGGCACCACGTCCGATTCGCCTGGCTGCAACAGCACATCGTCGAACGTGAGGCCGAGAGGAACGGTGCGAGCGCTGTCAGTTTCCACAGATCATTCCCTAGAGAAGAGGCGGAGTTCATCATCCTACCCATCCCGGACGGGGCACCCGGCTGGCGGACAGAACGTGCGGGCCAGCACACACGCACGAGAGGTGAGTACGGTATGGGGGTGCAAGATGAGCCCATCGACCCGTTCAACGGCGACCCGACCGACCCGGCCGCCGGTCTCGACGACCTCAACGAGGACGCCGAGTCCGAACCGCTGACCGAGGACGAGCGGCAGGATGTCCTGGAGGACCTCTCCGACCTGGAGATCTATCAGGCGCTGCTGAGTCCGACGGGCATCCGCGGGCTGGTGATCGAGTGCGAGGACTGCCACGAGCCGCACTACTTCGACTGGGATCTGCTGCGGGGCAACCTGCGCCACCTGCTGAGCAGCGGGCGGCCACGGGTGCACGAGCCCGCCTACGACCCCGACCCCGACCACTACGTCACGTGGGAGTACGCCCGGGGTTACGCCGACGGCGTCCACGACACCCTAACCGAGGGCAGCGACGACGAGACCCCATAGCCACCAGAGCACACGTGGCCGAGCCTTGAATCCCCGTAGCTTCCCGGTGCGCACGCTGCCACGCCGCTAGAACCCCGTAGTTCCCGGTGCGCACGTAGCCACGCCGCTAGAACCCCGTAGTTTCCCAGTGCGCACGTAGCCACAGAGCGGCCCGCAAAACGCCGCCGGCGATGAGGCAGTCGGTTTGCCGACGCCCCGCGGGGTTTGCGGGGTGGCGGGAAATCGCCTGCCTCATCGCCGGTTAAAAGGCGTTTTGCCAGCGGAGCGAAGCGGAGCCAGCCAGTTAAGCGACAAGCCCTGCCCGGAAGCCTGCCGCGACCGCGTGTGCTCGGTCTCGTGCGCCGAGTTTGCGGAAGAGACGCCGTGCGTGGGTTTTGACGGTGTCCTCGGAGACGAAGAGTTCGCGGCCGATCTCGGCGTTGCTCTTGCCGTCCGCCATTCCTCGAAGCACCTGAAGCTCACGCTCGGTGAGCGTCAGCCGCCGGCCGGCCGGCTGCGCGTCGGTCATGCCGACGCCCGCCTCGTTGCCCGGCCAGGCCACCATCGGCCGGCCGGTGGCCGGGTCGATGGGTGCGTCGCCGCGCTGCGCCGGGACCATCGGCGCGTTGGGTCCCAGCATGGCCGGCACCGATGCGGCGTTGTGCACACCGATGCCGCCCTGCTGGTACTGGCCCCGGGCCGCCGGGGAGTTGTTGTTGCGCACCCCGCCGGCCACCGTGGCCGGCTGAGCGTTGGCGCCGTTGATCGGCATGCCCTGGGGGCGCACCGGCAGCAGTAGTAGGAGCAGCGCCTTGGCGACGACGCTGACCAGGTCATGTTCGACGCCACGGATGACGCCCCGGGCACCGGCGGCGACTGCCGCGGCGGCGACCCGTGGGTCTTCCGCTCCGAAGAGCACCACCTGCGCCTGGGGGGCACGGGCGAGCACACGCCGGGTGAAGCCGACGCTGTCGGGCCGGGTCACGGCGGTGTCGGCCAGGACCACTTCGGCGGGCCGTTCCGCCAGTCGGATCATGGCCTCGGTCTCGCTGACCGCTGTCCGGACGACGCCGGTCATGCCGAGCCTGGCCGCGGTGGACGCGACGGTCTGGGCCGCCAGCGGGGTTCGGACGCACACGAGGACGGTACGCACAGTGATCCTCCTTCTCTCTCAGAGGAGATCACGCGAGGGCCGCAGCATTACGCGCTTTAGATGGAAAAAACGGGAAAGAAAGGTATGACTTGCCACCCCTTTGCCATACCGCTCGCGAAGACATCGACATGGCGCGTGTGAGGTTGGCGTTGCCTGGGTACACCGGCGAAAGGCCGGTTCCTGGCCCCTCACGACGAACGCTCCGCGGTGCCGCGCGGGAGGAGGGTGTTGATGTCGAACGTTCGCAGACTGCCCGGTCCCATCGCCGATCTCTGGGATTGGCAGAGACTGGGGCTCTGCCGCGGCCGGGACAGCGCACAGTTCTTCCACCCCGACGGCGAACGCGGGTCGTCCCGCAATCGCCGGGAGGCCAAGGCGAAGACCATGTGCGGCGCGTGCCCGGTCCGGGCCGAGTGCGCCGCGCACGCCCTCGCTGTTCGCGAGCCGTACGGGGTATGGGGAGGTTTCAGCGAATCGGAGCGGCTGCGGCTGCTCGCGGTCGGCTGGGAGGATCTGGCGGACCGTCACGGACGGGTCGACCTGCTCCGGCTCGAGGCTCGCCTCGGCCGGCCCCACAAGACGGCGGTGCCCGCACAACGGCAGGCACCTGCGGCCTGACGCCGCCCGGCACGCGGCATCACCACACGGCTTCCGGCACGGTCCTCCACCGAGGACCGTGTCGAGTGGTTCAGCGGTTCTTCAACCGCATTGGTGGACATGCAAGCCACCGTATGAGCGACTTGCTTTCCCGAGTCGGACCGAAAGTGCGGCTTTCAACTACCCGATGTCGAGGGTCACCTGGTGCAGTCCGGTGGCTCCGTCCGGGGCCGGCGGCGCCTCCACGGGGGTCTGAGTCACCCCATCGAGATCGGTCGCACGTACCCGAAGGGTGTGCCGCCCGGCGGAGGCGGCCCAGGTCAGGCTCCACTGCCGCCAGGTGTCCGCGGAGACCGCCGCGGCGAGTCGCGCGGTCTGCCAGGGACCGTCGTCCACCTGCACCTCGACCGAGGCGATCCCCCGATGTGTCGCCCATGCGACTCCGGCCACCGTCACGTCGCCCGCCGGTTTCCGGCTCCCGTCGCGGGGGCTGTCGATTCGTGACTGGGTCTTCACCGGGGCCAGCGCCGACCACCCGCGCGGCACCCAGTAGGCGTCGAAGTCGGCGAACCGGGTCAGCTCGATCTCGGTGATCCACTTGCAGGCGGAGACGTAGCCGTACAGTCCGGGAACGATCATCCGGGCCGGGAAGCCGTGCTCGACCGGCAACGGCTCACCGTTCATCCCGATCGCGAGCAGCGCGTCCCGGCCGTCACGGAGCACCGCGGTCGGCGCGCCACAGGTCCAGCCGTCCACCGAGCGCTGCACCACCTGATCGGCCTCGGGCAGCGGGCCGGCCTCGTCCAGCAGGTCCTTGATCGGGGTGCCGAGCCACAGCGCGTTGCCGATCAGGTCGCCGCCGACCTCGTTGGAGACGCAGGCGATCGTCACGTACCGCTCGACCATCGGCCGTTTCAGCAGATCGGCCCAGGTGATCGTGATCGGGTTGCGGACCATCCCGTGGATCCGCAACTGCCAGGCCTCCGGGTCGACCTGCGGCGTGACCAGGGCGGTGTCGATCCGGTAGAACGTCCGGTTGGGCGTGACATAGGGGGTCGTGCCCGGCACGTCCACGCCCGGCGGCAGCACCGGACGGGGTTCGGCGGCGGCCGGCAACGCGACCGACTGCCGGGCCGCGGTCACCGCGCGGCGCGAGGTGAGCATCCGGCCGGCGACCCCGGCCACCGCGGCGGCTGCGGCGACGATCCCCAGGTCACGGAGAAAACGGCGACGGCTTTCCTCGATCTGGTACGGCGTACCGCCCACGTCGTCGATTTCGGCCGCGTCCGCCCGTCCGCGCAGGTGGTGGAGCACCAGCACGGCCACCGCGGCGCCGATCACCGACGGGATCACCGAGGTCACGCCCGCACCCGGCCGGGTCACCGCCGCCGCTGCTCCGGCCAGCCCGAACAGCGCGACCCCGGCGACCGCCAGTGCCCATCGACGGCGGGCCAGCACACCCACCCCGAAGGCGTAGGCGGCGAGCAGCAGGACCGTGCCGACGATCAGGGCGGTCTTGTCGTGCACCCCGAACACGGCGATGCCGAAGTCCTTGACCGGGGCCGGCACGTGATCGACCACCACACCGCCGACCGCGACGATCGGGGCCGAGCGGGCCCCGGTCACCAGAGCGGCCAGCTCGGCCACCCCGAGCGCGGCCGCGGCCGCCGCCACCCCACCGAGCCCGGACCTGATCAACGCCTTCACCCTGCCATCGTCTCCGGTCCTGGCCACGACCGGAACGGCTGCGGGCCTTACGGATTCGTTACCGACCGCGGATCCGGCGCAGAGCACGGGAGAGGATCGATCCGGCCGGAACCGGCTCCTCGGGTGTGTCCGGGCGGGGGATCCGGTCCGGCTCGCGGGCCGGCATCGGGATCCGCAGCTCCGGCCGGACCCGGGCGTCCAGGGCGGTCACCAGCGCGGAACCGTCCGGGTAGAGGGTCGGCTCGACACGTAGCTGGGCGGCGTCGTGGCCGATGAAGATCCGGCCGCCGTCCGGCCAGGCGAGCACGGCCGAGCATTCGCTGAAGAGCACGGTGAGTGTCGAGCCCGGCCGGATCAGGCTGAGCCCCCGCTCACCGGCGACCAGGCTCGGCGCCGAGCCACCGAGCGCCCGGTAGGTCACCCCGTCCACCAGCGGCACCGAGGAGACCGGCGCGTCGGCGTATCCGGCCCAGTCGGCCTGGGTCTCGCCGGGTGTCATCAGCAGGCCGTCGGCGCAGGCGGCCGCGGCGACCGTGACCACGTCATCGAGCGTGACCGCGTCCAGCTCGGCCAGCACCTCGTCGAGGTCACGCACCGGCCGGCCGTCGAGCAGGTCGAACGCCTGGCCGGGCAGCCGTCCCCCGGTGGCGCCGGCCTGTCGCAGCTCCTCGCGGCGCTTGTTGACCACGGCTGTCACCTCGGCCTCGTCGATCATGCCGAGGCGGGCCGCCGCCAGCACGTCGACGAGCCCGCCGAGCACGGCGCCCTGCTTCTCCGGCAGCGAGTCGGCGGCCGCCATGATCACGGCCCGGCCGTCGGCCCGGGGTGTGTAGTCGGTCACCACGTTGTAGGAGAGGCCACTCTCCTGCCGCAGCGAACGGAACATCGACCGTCGCAGCACCTCGGCGAAGACCGCTGCCGGCTCGCCCCGGTCGACCACGGTGTCCCAGGCGACCGCATCCTCGGCGCCGGGGAAGTACGCCGGGCGTACCGGAAGAATCGAAGAAGGCGCCGGGGCCACCTGACGCGTGCCGTCCGGCAGATCGAGCCGCAGGCCGGCGGGCACGCCGGGCCCGGCGATCCAGAGCACCGCGTTGCCCCGGTGGAAGTAGCGGGCCACCCAGGCGCGCAGATCGTCCGGGGTGATCGCGGACAGACCCCACTCCGGATAGCTGGCCAGACCGTAGTCGCGGGCGCCGTGCCGCCACAGCGCCAGCCGCCCGGCCGGGCCCTCGCCGCGGGAGTTCTGCTCGGTCCGCAGGATCTCCTTCTCCACGGCGAGCCGCTGCATCGGCAGGTTCGCCAGGCCGGCGCAGACGCCGTGCAGGAACGCCACGATGTCGGCCTCGGCGCCCTGCATGTGGAAGACCGTGTGCTCGACCCCGGTGGCGCCGTTGAAGTGGTAGTCGGCGACCCCGAGCGAGTGCAGCGCCAGGTGCTCGATCAGGTGCGTGATGCCGCGCTTGGACAGCGACTCGTCGACGAAACCGACCCGGAAGGCGAGTCCGGCGCTCATCGGCCCGGTGGTCGGCGCGATCAGCACCGGTACGCCGTCCACCTCCTGCCGGACGGTCATGCGGCCCCCTCGTACGCCCATGCCCTGGCCTCCCGGACCTGCGCGTTGACATCGCTGCCGATCTGGTTCCACGGGTACTCCGCGGCCAGGTTGCCGAGCCTGGTGAACGCGGTCGCGGCCGAACGCCTGTCGTCGAGCATCGTGAAGATCAGCGCGAACGCGTTGAGCGCCTGCACCCAGCCCGGACCGTGCCGGAACTCCGGATGCCAGATCGACCGGTGCGCCGCCTCGTAGATCTCGGTACGCACGGCCTCGGCCGCCAGGTACCGGAAGACGTCGGTGTCGTCGTCGCCGAAGATGTGCTCGACGTGCGCGTGGACGACGAGGACGGCGTGCGGCGACCCGGGCGGTGCGGCCAGCATCGCGTCCCGGGCGAACTCGTGCAGCAGTTCCCAGGTGCCGTCCCATTTCGGGCAGGCGTGCTGGAGGAACTGGAGCTGGGCCGGCAGGTGGTGGGGCTGGGCGGCTAGCGCCCGGTCCAGCCGGCGGCGCGCCTCGGCCAGGCCCAGTTGCAGGCCGCGGGCGGTGAGCAGCCGCGCGGTCCAGATCGCCGGGTCCTTCGGGTGCCGGGCGGCGGCGTCGATCAGCACCAGTTCGGCCTTGCGCAGCCAGTCGTGGAATTGGTGGAACTGCCCCGAGCTCACGTGTTCGGCGTACCGCCCGGAGCGGATCTCCCAGCCGGTGTGGATCAGGTGGTGACCGAGCAGCGCGGCCGCGGCGGCATCGGTGACGTCGGCGGCCAGCACCCCGCGCAGGAACTCCTCCAGGCCGGGCTCACCGGCACAGGCCTGGAGCGCGGCGCTGCGGGCCATCGGCTCCAACTGGTCGAGCAGGGCCCGGCCGCCCGGCCAGTCCCGGCGCTGGAGCGCCGCCCGGAGCCCGGCGATCTCCGGGTACGCGGCCGCCCCGTCGAGCACCACGTCGCTGGATCCGATCATGGCGCGCACTATAGAGGCACTTCACCCGCGGCGGCTGCCCAGTTCCCGCGTGATGGCCCAGCTGTAGCGGCCGAAGAGGACGCCGAAGACGACCGATCCGCCGAGCGCCAGCAGGTCCTCGCCGCGTGGGTTGCCGGTGCCCGGCCCGGCCAGCAGCTGAGTCAGGATCCAGACACCGCCGCTGACGAAGAAGAGCGCGAGCACACCGCAGAGGATCGCCGCCGCATATCGCCGGGCCACGCCGTCCCGGGGCGCCGGCTCCGGCCGTGGGATGCGGTCGCGGTCGCGGGCCGGCATCTCGATCCGCAGCCGCTCCGGGATCCGGGCGTCCACCTCGCGCACCACCCGGTCGGCGTTCCGGTAGAGGGTCGGCTCGACCCGGACCGTCACAGCGTCCTCGCCGATCAGGTGGCGGCCGCCGTCCGGCCAGGCCAGCAGGGCCGCGCAGGAGTCCCAGCGGACCGCGGCGACGACGCCCCGGCCGGTCACGCCGATCCCCTCGGCGCCGCTGATCAGCCGCCGGGACGGGTCGCGGCGGCCACGATGGACGCGGCCGGCCGGCATGGTCTCGGACATCGCCGGGGCAGCCGTGTACCCGGCCCACTCGGCGGTGCTGCCGGGCGGGGTCATCAGCAGGCCGGCGTCGTACGCCTCCCCGGCGACCCGGGCCACGTCGGCGGCGGTGACCGCCCGCACCTCGGCGAGCGCCTCCTCCAGGGGCTGCAGGTCGCGCCCGGCGAGCAGGTTGAAAGCCTGGCCGGGCAGCCGGGCGCCCCGTGACTCGGAGTCGCGCAGACCCTCGCACGTGAGTTTCACCACGGCGGCCACCTCGTCCGGGTCGATCCGGCCGGCCCGCATCGAGGCCAGCACGTCGACCAGGCCGCCGTGGGCCGCTTCCGGCTCCTCCGGCAGCGGCTCGGCGATCGTCAGGATCCGGGCGGTGCCGTCCGCCCGGGGAACGTACTCGGTGCGGGTCTGCGTGGTCAGGTCACGCAGGTCGCGGCGGACCCGGCGCTCCAGCACGTTGGCGAAGACCGCCGCGCTCGGGCTCCGGGCGATCACCGTGTCCCAGCCGACTCCGCCGGTGAACCAGGCGGGCGTGACGGGCAGGGTCGTGGCGACCGACGGTGGTGGCTGCCGCTCACCGGCCGGCAGGTCCAGGCGCAGCCCGGCCGGCACCTCGTCGCCGGCCACCCAGAGCGCCGCGTTCTCCTTGGTGAAGTAGCGGGCGATCCAGTCGCGGAGGTGCTCGGCGGTGAGCCCGGGCAGCGCCCACTCGGGATAGCTGACGACCCCGAAGCCACGGGCGCCGTGCCGCCACATGGGCAGCGGGTCCCGTTCCGGCTGAGCGCCCTGGACCAGGTCGCGCACCGTGGCCAGCCGGGCGACGGGTGGGTTCCGCAGGGCTTCGCACACCCCGGTCAGGAAGTCGGTGATCTCGGCCGGCGAACCCTGCACGTGGAAGTAGGTGTGTTCCGGTCCGGTCGTCCAGCTCGTCCGCCCGGCCGCGCTGAGACCGTCGGTCACCAGGTGCTCGACCAGGCGGGTGATGCCCCGCCGGGCCAGCGGCTCGTCCGCCGTGCCGACCCGGAAGACCAGGCCGGCGTGGGCGGGGCCGGTCACCGGCGCGAGCACCGCCGGGATCCCGTCGACCTCCAGTCGCCTCATGTGCCGCCTCCTGCCGCCCGTTTCCGATACTTCACGATCACCGATCCCGGCTCGCCGAGGTAGTCCCAGGGACGTTCGGAACCGAGATCGCCGAGCTCGGTGAAGAGCGAATCAGCCGCCGGCCGGTCATCGAGCAGCGCGAACGCCATCGCGAAGGTGCTCACCACCCGGACCCAGCCGTGGGTGTGCCGGAAGTCGGCGTGCCACACCGAGCGGCGGGCCGCCTCGTGCAGCTCGGCCCGGACCTGGTCGGTGGCGAGATAGCGGAGTCCGGACTCCAGCCAGTGCTCCAGGTGTGCCTCGGCGACCAGCACCGGACCGAACGACCCGCGCGGGGCGGCGTCGGCGGTCTCCCGGGCGAAGGCGTGCGCCCGCGCCCAGTCGCCGCCGGACTTCGGGCACAGCTGCTGGAGGAACTGCCACTGTCCTGGCAGGTGGTGCGGGTCGATCTCGGCCAGCCGGGCGTATCGGCGGTGTGCCTCGGACAGGCCGAGCCGCAGACCCCGCGCGGTGATCAGCCGGGCCGTCCAGATCGCCGGGTCGTGCGGGCTGCGGGCGGCGGCGTCGACAAGCAGCCGCTCGGCGGTCACCAGCCCGTCGGTGAACGCGGCCAGCCGTTCCGGGCTGACCTGCTCGGAACGGGCGCTGGTCCGGATCCGCCAGGCCGCGCCGATCAGGTGCTGGCCGAGCAACGCGGCGGCCGCGCCGTCGCCGGGGTCGCCGTCGAGCACTCCGCGCAGGAACGTCTCCAGGCCCGGCTCGGCGAAAGCGATCATGGTGAGTTCGGTGCGTTCCACCGGGTCGGCGGCGTCGAGGACGGCACGGCAGGCCGGCCAGTCCCCGGAGTCCAGGGCATCCCGCAGACCGGTGATCCGCGGGTAGGCGGCCGCCGGGTCCAGAACTGGCTGTCGCGGGAGCATGGCGGGCAGCATAGATCTTCGGTGCGAGCGCCCACTCACGACGGTGGCCCCCGACCGTCCGATCAGGACTCCCGGACGAACGCGGTGCGGAGTCTGTGCAGCCAGATGGTGGAGGCCGGGCTCGGCGCGAGGCTGCCCCACGGGTATTCGCTGCCGAAGTCGCCGAGCATCCGGAACATCGACTTGGCCGACCGGAGATCGCCGCCCAGACTGAACGCCGCCGCGAAGGTGTTCAGCACCAGCACCCAGCCGTGGCTGCGACGGAACTCGGGGTGCCACACCGACCGGTTCGCCGCCTCCTTGATCACCGCCTGCACGCCGGCGACGGAGAGCCGGCGGCGGGCGCTGGTCCAGTCGTCGTCGGTCGCCTCCTCGATGTGCGCCTCGGCGATGACCATGTGGTTGTGCGCGCCGAACGGGGCGGTGCCGGCCACCCGGCCGACGAAGTCCCACACCGCCGGCCACGAGCCACCCCACTTCGGGCAGAGCTGCTGGAGCAACTGGAGCTGGCCGGGCAGGTGCTGGGGATCGATCTCGGCCAGCCGGTCGTAGCGGCGGCGGGCCTCGTCCTGGCCCAGCTCCAGGCCGCGGGCGACGGTGAGCCGGATCACCCACAGCGCCGGGTCGTCGGGGTGGCGCTCGGTCGCCGGGTACAGCACGTGTTCGGCCTGGCGCAGCTTCTCGTGGAACGCCTGGAACTGCTTACGGCTGACGTGCCGGGCCCGGTACGAGCTGCGGATCTCCCAGCCGACGTGGACCAGGTGCGAGCCCAGCACGGCGGCGGCAGTGCTGTCGTCGGGGTCCCGGTCGAGCACCTGCCGCAGCAACGGCTCCACACCTGAGGCATCCGAAGCAGAGCGGATCAATTCGGTACGCTCCACCGGCTCCGCCGAGTCCAGAACCGCCCGGCAGGCCGCCCAGTCACCGGCGCGCAGCCCGGTCCGCAGCGTCGTCAGTTTCGGGTAGGCGGCGGCCGGATCCATCACCGGTGGGCGCAGCAGCATGGCCGCAGCGTAGAACGTGAGCGGTCAGGGCACGAGGGGGTCGTCGAGCAGATGCTCGAAGGCCAGTTCGGCCGCCCCGATCAGCGCCGCGTCCGGGCCCAGCTCAGGGGTGCGCAGCCGGACGTGCTCCCGGCAGGCGGGCAGCCCGACCGCGTTGAGCCGGCTGCGGATCTGGGCCGCCGCGCCGAGGTAGACGTCCCGCAGGGTGCCGCCGAAGATCACGACTTCCGGGTTGAAGATGTTCACCAGGTTGCCGACACCGAACCCGACCCAGTCGCCGACCTGCCGCAACGCGTGCTGTGCCGAACTGTCCCCGCGCATCGCGGCGTCCACCACGGCCAGCACCGCCTCCCGGCCGCTGCGGTCCTCCCGCCCGGCCAGGCGCAGCAGCGCGTGCTCGCCGATCTCGGTCTCCCAGCAGCCCCGGGAGCCGCAACTGCACGTCCGGCCGTACGGGTTGACGACCATGTGGCCGACCTCGCCGCCGTAGCCACCGTGCCCGTGCACCCGCCGGCCGCCGGCCACGATCCCGGCGCCGACACCGACGTCGCCGTACAGGTAGATGACGTTGTCCGAACCGACCGCGGCCCCGCGGGAATGCTCGGCGAGCGCGCACACGTCGGCGTGGTTGCCGACGCTGAGCGGGCCGAACTCCTCCAGCTCGGAACGCAGCGCCGCACCGATCGGCTCGTCCACCCAGCCGATCGTCGGCGCCAGGCGGATCATGCCGTCCTCCAGGCGCACCATGCCGGCGACGGCGACGGCGCTGCCCACGCACCGGCCGTCGGCGGGCACACCGGAACGCATGGTGCGGACGTAACGGGCCAGCGGGCGGACCGCCTCGCCGGCGCTCATGCCGCGGGGGCGTTCGGTCTCGTACTGCTCCAGGATCCGGCCGCCGAGCCCGACCCGGGCCGCGCGCAGCCGGTCCACCTCGATGCTGAGCGCGTAGGCGTACACCCGCCCGGACTCGGGCCGGACGACCAGTGACGGTCGTCCGGCCCGGCCGGTCTCGCGTGGCGCCGCCTCGCTGACCAGCCCCGCGCCGATCAGGTCGGCGGTGAGCGCGCCGATCGTGCTGCGGTTGAGGCCCAGCCGGGTGGTGAGCTCAGCCCGGGACGTCGCGCCGTGCATGTGCACGTAACGCAGCAATGTCCCGAGGTTGTGCTTTCGTACCTCTTCCTGGCTCGGGCCGGCCCGCATCAGCGCCCCGTCCCCTGCCCCGTCGTCTCCATCAGGCCCTGGTTACCGGTTGCCGGTCGCCGCCGCGCGGCGGCGAGCCAGCGCATCGACACCTGCGGCGATGAGCAGGATCACACCGGTGAAGATGTAGCGAGTCCCGGAGGAGAAGTCCATCAGGAACATGCCGTTGTCGATGACCGCGATCACCGCGCCACCGATCACCGCGTGGATGACCTTGCCCTTGCCACCGAAGAGGCTGGTGCCGCCGATGACCGCGGCGCCGACCGAGTAGAGCAGGGTGCTGCTGCCACCGGTGTTCGGGTCGACCGACCCGGCCCGGCTGACCAGCATGATGCCGCCGACCGCGGCCATGAACGAGCCGATCACGAAGACCGAGATGCGGATCCGGTCGACCGGGATACCGGCCCGGCGGGCGGCCTCGGCGTTGCCGCCGACCGCGTAGACGTGCCGGCCGTACGAGGTGCGGCCCAGCACGAACGTCCACAGCACCAGGAAGCCGCCGATCACCGGCGCGGCGATCGGAACGCCCTTGAGCGAGGCGACGTTCGGGTTGATCGCCCGCTCCTGGGTGAGGACCGCGGTGGTGATCAGGATCAGCGCCGCGATGCCGGCGATCCGGAGCAGGATGATCCCGACCGGCTCGGTGACCAGGTTACGGGCCGCCCGGCCGCGGTAACGCAGGAACTGGATCAAGGCGAAGACGGCCACCGCGGCGAGGGCCAGCGCCCAGCTCCAGACGACCGGCAGGCTGTCCTTGTTGAGCGACTTGAGAAAGCCGTCCGGGATCGAGATGTTCTTGCCCTCGCCGAGCAGGTTCAGCAGGACACCCTGGAAGGCGAGGAACGCCGCGAGCGTGACCACGAAGGAGGGGATACCCACCTTCGCCACCAGGAATCCGAGCACCAGGCCGATGATCAGGCCGGCGACCAGGGCGCCGGTGAGCGCGAGCGGCTCGCCGTACCCCTTCTCGGTCAGCATGATCGCCATCACCGCACCGCAGACGCCGGCCGCGTAACCGGCGGAGAGGTCGATCTCGCCCAGCAGCAGGACGAAGATCAGGCCCATCGCGATCATGGTGAGGCCGGCGGCCTGGTTGAACAGGTTCGCGAAGTTGCCGGCGCTGAAGAACGTCTCCGGGCGCGCGGTGCCGAAGATCAGGGTGAGGATGACCAGGCCCAGCACGGCGGGCATGGCGCCGAGGTCACCGCCACGTATCCGGCCCACGTAGTCGCGGAGGTGGCTGGCTACGGTCGGCTTGACTACTTTGACGCCACCGGCGGTCTCGAGGGTCGTGGTCACTTCGAAACTCCCGGCGTGATGTCTGCGAAGTCGGTGGGGTTCTCCGGCGGTAGGCCCAGGTTGCCGCTGCGCCCACCGGTGATCAGCTCAACGACCTGGGCGTGGGTGACGTCGCTCGCCTTCACCTGGGCAGCCATCCGGCCGAGGTAGAGGGCGGCGATCCGGTCGGAGACCGCGAAGACGTCGTTCATGTTGTGCGAGATCAGCACCACGCCGAGACCGTTGTCGGCCAGCCGGCGGACCAGCTCCAGGACCTGGGCGGTCTGGGCCACGCCGAGAGCCGCGGTCGGCTCGTCGAGGATGACGACCCGGCTGTTCCAGAGCACCGCCTTGGCGATCGCCACGGTCTGGCGCTGGCCGCCGGAGAGGCTGGCGACGAGCTGGCGCAGCGACTTGACGGTGCGTACCGAGAGGCTGGCCAGGGTCTCGCCGGCCATCTGCTCCATGGTCGGCTCGTCCAGGACGATGCCGCGCTTCTTCTCCCGGCCGAGGAACATGTTCTGGACGATGTCCAGGTTGTCGCAGAGCGCGAGGTCCTGGTAGACGACCTCGATACCGAGGTCGGAGGCGTCCCGGGGGCTGTGGATGGAGACCTGCCGGCCGTCGAAGGTCACCGTGCCCGCGTCGATCGTGTAGATGCCACTGATGCACTTGACCAGCGTCGACTTGCCGGCGCCGTTGTCACCGACCAGTGCGGTGACCTCGCCGGGGTAGACGCTCAGGCCGACATCGTGCAGCACCTGGACAGGACCGAAGCTCTTGTCGATCCCGCGCAGTTCCAGTAGGGGTGTCGCGGCCACGGATGTTTCTCCTTCGTTCGGTGACCGACCGGTTCCGTCCGCGGAATCGACTCCGGCGCCGCCCATGGGGTGACATGGGCGGCGCCGTCGCCGAGTTCAGCGGGAGGTGCTGAGGGTCAGCTGATGCCCGCGTCGGTGCAGGCCTTCGTGAAGGCTGCGGTGCAGAGCTCGGCCTTCGTGACGAAGCCGTCGTCGACGACCGCCTTCACGTTCGCCTTGGTGATCGCCTCCGGCTTGAGCAGCACGGACTTGACGGTGGCCTTCGACTCCGGGTCGGTCACGGTGCCGGTGGCCGTGGTCGGGGTCTCACCCTTGGCCAGCGCGATGGCCAGCGCGGCGGCCGCGTCGGCTTCCTTCTTGATCGCCTTGTAGACGGTCATGCACTGGTCGCCCGCGAGGATGTTCTGCAGGCCCTGGACGGTGGCGTCCTGGCCGGTGACCGGGACGGTGCCGTTCAGCTTGTTCTTCTTCAGGACCTCGATGGCCGCGTTGCCGAGGCCGTCGTTCGCGGCGAGCACGCCGGCGATCTTGTTGTCCTTGGTGAGCTGCTGCTCGAAGATCGTGCCGCCCTTGGCGTTGTCCCAGTCCGGAACCGCGTCGTCCGGGCCCTTGGTGTACTCGCCCGAGTCGAACTTCGGCTTGAGGATCGAGTCGTAGCCCTCCTTGAACAGGGTGGCGTTGTTGTCGGTGGGCGAGCCGTTGAGGTAGGAGACGACCGGCTTGGTCACCTTCTTCTCGGTGAGGCAGTCCACCAGGCCCTGGCCCTGCAGCTTGCCGACCTCGACGTTGTCGAAGGAGACGTAGTAGTCGGCGCCGCCGCTCAGCGTGAGACGGTCGTAGTCGATCGTGTTGATGCCCGCCTTCTTGGCGTTCTCCAGCACGTTCTTGCCGGTGCCGGAGTCCAGGTTGACGATCATCAGGACCTTGACGCCGCTCTGGATCATGCCGTCGGCGATGGTCTGGAACGAGGCCTTGTCACCCTGGGCGTTCTTGATGTCTGCCTTGACGCCCGCGGCGTTGAACGCGTCGGTGAGGTACTTCAGGTCCGCCGTCTCCCAGCGGGCCGAGCTCTTGGTATCGGGCAGGATCACGCCGACCGTGGCGCCGCCGCCCGAGGAGCCGGTGCCGGTGCCGGAGTTGCTCTCGGAGCCGCAGGCGGACAGGCTTCCCGTGACCAGAAGGCCAGCCGCGGCAAGGGCGAACATTCCCTTACGCATCCTTATATGTCCTTTCGGGGGGTAAATCCGGAGCCTTGTTCGGATTTGTCAGGACAAGCAGCGCCTGGGAGAACCACTGCTGAGCCATGACGCCGATGGATCAGGTGCCGGTTTGTTGTGCCCGGCAACGTATTCCCATGGTGGCGGAGAACACAAGCGGCAACGGCGGTCTATCTCGTAACGAGGGATAACAATCCGGCAACATGGCCGTTCGCCGAGGTCGCAGCCTTGTTACCGAAAATCGCCCGCCGGTCTGCACAAAGTAACGCTAAGTAGTTTCAGCGAAAGAAGTTGGCGGAAACCCGAAGAACAGACTTTTATCCGCCCGTACTAGGATGCGCCCGCCCGGATCGGGGCGACGATCGCACTGGTCAACCGGATCAGGTCGGCCGGGGCGAGCGACACCTGCAACCCACGGCGG
This sequence comes from Actinoplanes sp. NPDC026670, assembly GCF_040638175.1. Classification (NCBI taxonomy): domain Bacteria; kingdom Bacillati; phylum Actinomycetota; class Actinomycetes; order Micromonosporales; family Micromonosporaceae; genus Actinoplanes; species Actinoplanes sp. NPDC026670. Next base: position 89,709 of record NZ_JBEZXU010000019.1, on the reverse strand, counting down.
CCGGCCGACACATACATCAGATCGAGCCCGGCCACCGTGTCGTCGATCACGGTGGGGAGTCGCTTCCGCTGCCCGAGCGGACTGATCCCGCCCCGGACGTAACCACTGCTGCGCTCCGCGGCCGTCCGGTCGGCCAGCGCGGCCCGCTTGCCGCCCGCGGCCGACGCCAGCGCCTTCAGGTCCAGGTCGCCGGTGACCGGCACGACACCGACCACGAGAGCGCCGTCCACCTCGGCCACCAGCGTCTTGAACAGCCGCTCCGGCGCGACACCCAGGGCCTCGGCCACCAGCGCGCCGTAGTTGGGGGCGTCCGGCGACACCTCGTACGGATGCAGGGTGTGCGCCACCCGCTCGCTGTTCAGCAGCACGGTCGCCGGCGTTCCGGCCGCCTTCTTGGCCATGAGCAGAAAGCTACATCGCCGCGGCCGTCCGCTTGTCCCCGCCTTCCGGCAGTTACATCGCCGCCGTGGTGATCAACGCGACAGGTGCGCCCGCCACCCGGGTGAGCACCAGCCCGGCGGTGTTCGGCCCGGACAGCCGGAGGTCTTTGCGCAGCTGGTCGGGCACCAGCGCCGAGCCCCGCTTGCGGATCTCCAGCACCCCGACCCCACGCTCGCGCAGCAGCGCACGCAGCCGTTTCAGCGAGAACGGCAGCATCTCGGTCACCCCGAGCCGGCGTGCGAACGGCGTGTCCACCGGCTCGTCGGTGTAGACGTAGGCGATCTCCGGGTCGGCCAACCATCCACCGATCGACTCGGCGAACTCGGCCACCAGATGCGAGCGGACCACCGCCGGATCGGGGTCGTAGATCCACGCGCCGACCGGACCGACCTCCCCGGTTTTGTTGCCTGACCCGGTCAAACCGGCGTCCGGGCCGACCAGCGTGGCCCGGCGGGGCGCTCCGGCCAGCGGACCGCACCAGAACGCGGCCTCGACCAGGTCGCCGCCGACGCTCACCCACTCCCCCTCGGCGCCGGGCGGCAACAGCGCGTGGTCGATGCCCGGCGCGAGTTTCAGCACCGTGCGCGGGGTCCGTCCGGGGAGCCCGGCGATGAAGTCCCATGGCGGCGAGTAGGCCTTCGGGTCGAACACCCGGCCACGGCCGGCCTGGCGGCGGGCCGGGTCGGCGAAGACCGCGTCGTACCGCTCGACCGGGACCGTGGTGGCGTCGGCGCAGGTCACCGTGATCCGGTCGGCGAGCCCGGCGGCCTCGGCGTTCGCGGCCGCCATCGCCGCGGTGACCGGGTCGGCGTCCACCGCGTACACGGTGATGCCGTGTCGGGCCGCGGCCAGCGCGTCGGACCCGAGACCGCAACCCAGATCGGCCAGGGTCTCGACCCCGGCCGCGACGAGCCGTGCGGCCCTCCGGTCGGCGACCGCGGCCCGGGTCGCCTGCTCCAGACCGGCCCTGGTGAAGAACATCCCGGCGGCGTCCGGGCCGAACTTCATCGCGGCGCGCTCGCGCAAACTAGCCTGGGTCAAGGCGGCCGCGGAGAGCTCCGCGCCGAAGCCCCGGGCCCGCAGGGCCGAGGCCGCGGCGAGCGGCTCACCGCCGGTCACCTCAGCCGCCGCGGCCAGGGCTTTCAACCCTTCGGGGGTACGCAACAGTTGCAACAACTCGGGGGTCACGAGAGGCATTCTCCCTGGCGTGACAGGTTGGCACTCTGGTTGACGGAGTGCTAGTTCCGGCATAGTCTCCGGTTAGCACTCTCAACATGAGGGTGCCAGCCGCCCGGGTCCTCCGTGGCGGTTAGGCACCAGGCGGACCGGCACCCGCGACGACGGCCCCGCCCGGTGGCATGAGGCATTGACCGGCCTGGTTCAAGGCCGGCGAAACCTGTACCCAGGAGGGTATGCCCGTGACTACCGCGACCAAGGTTGCGATCAAGCCGCTCGAGGACCGCATCGTGGTCCAGGCGAACGAGGCTGAGACCACGACCGCTTCCGGCATCGTGATCCCCGACACCGCCAAGGAGAAGCCCCAGGAGGGCACCGTCCTCGCCGTCGGCCCCGGCCGGATCGACGACAAGGGCAACCGCGTTCCGCTCGACGTGAAGGTCGGCGACGTCGTCCTCTACTCGAAGTACGGCGGCACCGAGGTCAAGTACGCCGGCGAGGAGTACCTGGTGCTCTCCGCCCGCGACGTCCTCGCGGTCATCGAGAAGTAAGACCTAACTGATTGCGCTTGCGCCCTGTTCCGATAGCTCGGGGCAGGGCGCTGGTGCGTGAAGGGACCATTCATGGCGAAGATCCTCAGCTTCTCAGACAACGCCCGGCACCTCCTGGAGCACGGCGTCAACACCCTCGCCGACACGGTCAAGGTCACCCTCGGTCCGCGGGGTCGCAACGTCGTCCTGGACAAGAAGTTCGGCGCGCCCACGATCACCAACGACGGCGTCACCATCGCCAAGGAGATCGAGCTCACCGACCCGTATGAGAACCTCGGCGCCCAGTTGGTCAAGGAGGTGGCGACGAAGACCAACGACGTCGCCGGCGACGGGACCACCACGGCGACCGTGCTCGCGCAGGCGCTGGTCCGCGAGGGCCTGCGCAACGTGACCGCCGGCGCCAACCCGATCGGTCTCAAGCGCGGCATGGACCAGGCCTCGGTGGTCGTGTCCAAGGCGCTGCTGGCCAAGGCCGTCGAGGTCGCCGACCACAAGGCGATCGCCAACGTGGCCACCATCTCGGCCCAGGACGCGAACATCGGCGAGCTGATCGCCGACGCGATGGACCGGGTCGGCCGCGACGGCGTCATCACGGTCGAGGAGGGTTCGGCGCTGCACACCGAGCTCGACGTGACCGAGGGTCTCCAGTTCGACAAGGGCTTCATCTCGCCGAACTTCGTGACCGACGCCGAGGCGCAGGAGGCGGTGCTGGAGGACGCGCACATCCTCCTCACCACGCAGAAGATCTCCAGCATCGAGGAGCTGCTCCCGCTGCTGGAGAAGGTGCTCCAGACCGGCAAGCCGCTGCTGATCGTCGCGGAGGACGTCGAGGGCCAGGCCCTGTCCACCCTGGTGGTCAACTCGCTGCGCAAGACCATCAAGGTCGTCGCGGTGAAGGCGCCCGGTTTCGGTGACCGCCGCAAGGCGATCCTCCAGGACCTCGCGATCGCCACGGGTGGCGAGCTGATCGCCCCCGAGCTCGGCTACAAGCTCGACCAGGTCGGCCTCGAGTCGCTGGGCAGCGCCCGGCGCATCGTCGTCGACAAGGAGAACACCACCATCGTCGACGGTGGCGGCAACTCCTCCGACGTCTCCGACCGGGTCTCGCAGATCCGCAAGGAGATCGAGGCGTCCGACTCCGACTGGGACCGCGAGAAGTTGCAGGAGCGGCTGGCCAAGCTCTCCGGCGGCATCGCGGTGATCAAGGTCGGCGCCGCGACCGAGGTCGAGATGAAGGAGCGCAAGCACCGCATCGAGGACGCCATCGCGGCGACCAAGGCGGCCGTCGAGGAAGGCACCGTCCCCGGCGGCGGCGCCGCTCTCGCCCAGGTCGCCAAGGAGCTCGAGGGCAACCTCGGCCTCACCGGCGAGGAGGCGCTCGGCGTCGGCATCGTCCGCAAGGCGCTGCTCGAGCCGCTGCGCTGGATCGCTCAGAACGCCGGCCACGACGGTTACGTCGTGGTGGGCAAGGTCAACGAGCTGGGCTGGGGCCACGGCCTCAACGCCGCCACCGACGAGTACGTCGACCTGGCCGCGGCCGGCATCATCGACCCGGTGAAGGTGACCCGCAACGCGGTCGCCAACGCCGTCTCGATCGCCGGGCTCCTGCTGACCACCGAGAGCCTCGTGGTGGAGAAGCCGGCCGAGGCCGCTCCGGCCGCCGGCGATGGCCACGGCCACAGCCACGGCGGTCACGGGCACGGCCACCAGCACGGTCCGGGCTTCTGATCGGTCCAACCGTTCAGGGATAGGACGGCTCAGGGAAAAGGCGCGCCTTCCGGGCGCGCCTTTTTCATGCCCCCGCCCTGCCACGAGTTCCACAGCTCGGCGTACGCCCCGCCCGCGGCCACCAGTTCGTCGTGCGACCCCAGTTCGACGATCCGCCCGTCCGCCATCACCGCGACCCGGTCGGCGTCGTGTGCCGCGAACAGCCGGTGGGCGATCGCCACCACGGTCCGGCCGCTGACCACGGCGGCGAGCGAGCGTTCCAGATCCCGGGCGGCCCGCGGGTCAAGCATGGCGGTCGCCTCGTCGAGGACCAGCGTGTGCGGGTCGGCGATCACCAGCCGGGCCAGCGCCACCTGCTGTGCCTGTGCCGGCGTGAGCGGCAGGCCACCCGAGCCGACCACCGTGTCCAGCCCGTCCGGCAGCTCGTCGACCCACGACAGGGCCTGTACGGCGGTGAGCGCGGCCCGGATCTCCCCCTCCTGCGCGGTGGGCCGGACCATCGCCACGTTGTCACGCAGGGTCCCGATGAAGACGTGGTGTTCCTGGGTGACCAGGGCAACCTCGGCGCGCAGCCGGTCCGGTGGCAGCGCGTCCAGCGGCACGCCGCCGACCGTGATGCGGCCCGAGGTGGGCCGGTGCACCCCGGCCAGGAGCCGCCCGAGGGTGGATTTGCCGGCCCCGGAGACGCCGACGACGGCGAGCCGTTCGCCCGGTTCCAGGACCAGGTCGACGCCGTGCAGCACCTCACGCCCCGGCTCGTAGGCGAACCGCACGCCGCGTACCTCGATCCGGTTGTCGGCCGGTTCCGGGACGTCGGTGACCGCGGGCGCCGGATCGGCCGTGACGCCCAGTAGCCGGGCCAGGGCGGCCGCGCCGACCTCCAGTTCGTCGAGCCAGCCGACCAGCCGGTCCAGCGGGTCGACCAGTTGCTGGACGTAGATCACTGCGGCGGTGAGCGCGCCGAGGGTCACCCGGCCGTTCAGGTAGAGCCAGCCGCCGGCCAGCAGGGTCAGCACCATCGGCACCACGTAGCTGATCTCGATGACCGGCCACCACACGGTCCGCAGGTGCAGCGTGTACCGCTCGGCCCGCCAGGAGCGCCGCAGGTCCAGGTCGGTACGAGCAACCCGCTGCCGCTGACGGCCGAACGCCTCGACGGTTCGGGCGCTGTCCACGGTCTCGGTCAGTCCCTCGGTCACGTCCGAGTAGGCGGCGTTCTGCCGCAGGTAGCCACGTGGCGCGTAGCGCAGGTACCACCGCGTCCCGGCCGCCATGATCGGCACACCGATCAGCAGCGGCGCCGCGAAGATCGGACTGACCAGGAGCAACGCCCCGACCACGAGCCCGAGAGTGATCAGGGCGATGAGTGTCTCCGGCACCGCGAACCGGACACAGTTGGACAGTGCGTCCACGTCCCGGGTGGTGCGGGTCAACAGGTCCCCCGACCCGGCGCGCTCCACCGTGGACAGCGGCAGCGCGAGCACCCGGCCGACGAACTCCTCCCGCAGCCGGGTCAGCACCCGCTCCCCGAGCCGCGCCGACGCCACGTGCGCGAACCTGATCAGCACCGTCTGTACCAGCACGAACCCGCCGATGGCCAGCGCCAGCAGGTCCAGTTCGGACATCGCGACCCGGTCGTGGACGCCCTGCACCAGCTCACCGAGCAGGCGGGGAGCGGCCAGACCGGTCAGTGCGGCGGCCACGTGCAGGCAGATCGTGGCCCGGAACAGACCCGGATACTGGTGGATCAGGTCACGGGCGTAGCGGCGGGCCTGCGCGGCGCTCGCGACCGGCAGCAACCGGGTCACTTCTCCTCGTCTCCCGAATCGGACGCCGCCCCGTTCCCACGCCGGACCAGACCGGCGTATGCGGATTCGGCGCTCAGCAGTTCGGCGTGTGTGCCGGTCGCCATCACCCGGCCGTCCTCGACGAAACACACGTGGTCGGCCCGGCTCAGCAGCAGCGGGCTGTTCGTGCAGATCACCGTGGTCCGGCCGGTCCGGGCGGTGCGCAGCCGCTCGGCGATCCGGTCCTCGGTCCACGCGTCCACCGCGTTCGTCGGCTCCACCAGGACCAGCACCTCCGGGTCGGCGATCAGGGCCCGGGCCAGGCGCAGCCGCTGCTGCTGGCCACCGGAGAAGCACCGGCCGCGATCGGTCACCACGGAGTCCGGGCCGTCCGGCAGTCCGTCGACGATCTCGGTGGCTGCCGCCACTTCAAGGGCCGGATCCAAAGCCCCTCTGCGGTACGGGTCGAGGTCCGCCCGCAACCTGCCGGAGAACAGGCGGGCCTCGTTGTCGACGACCAGGATCCGTCGGCGCACCTCGGACCGGGCCGCGCCGGCCAGCGGGACACCGCCCAGGGTGGCGCCGTCGGCGTACCGGCCCAGTCGATCGGCGATCCGGGACGCGTCGACGGGCGCCGTGGCGGCTATCGCGGTGAGGCGGCCGGGCGTCACCCGTACCCCAGAGATCGGGTCGAAGAGATCGCCTGCCGGGAGTGGCGCCGGAACCGGAGGGTCCGGAAGGTCGCTGCGCTCGCGCAGCATGGTGACCACCCGGCGGCTGGAGACGTGCCCGCGGGTCAGCTTGTCGATCGCCTCGGTGAGCTGCCGCAGCGGCGCGACCAGAAACGCGGCGTACGCGTAGAACGCCACCAGCTGCCCCACGGTGATCCGCCCGTCCGCCGCAAAGCGCGCGCCCAGCCAGGTGACCAGCACCAGGAACAGCCCGGGCAGCAGCACCTGGGCCGCCTCCAGCAGCGCCTCGATCCGCGCGGTGTGCACCCCGGCCGCGCCGAGTGCCCGTGACTCGGCCCGGTAGCGGGCCGCCATGGTCGCCTCGCCGCCCACCCCGCGCAGCACCCGCAGCCCGCCGACCAGGTCCGCGGCCCGCCCGGTGAGGTGGCCCTGCCGTTCCCGGTAGACGCGCTGCCGCCGGTGCAGCGGCGGGATCAGCACCCCGACCACGGACATCAGCAGCGGTACGCCCAGCAGCACCACCAGCCCCAGCGGCACCGAGGTGTGCAGCAGCACCACGGTGACCGTGATCACGGCGAGCAGCGAACCGATGCCCCGCGAGGTGATGTCGATGGCGCTGCCGATGTGGGTGATGTCGGTGGTGCCGATCGCCACCACCTCACCGGCGTCGAGCCGGCGTGGCAGCGTGGCGCCCAGCCGGTTCGCCTGCCGGACCACCACCTGCACGGTCCGGAACGCCGCCGACAGCCAGTTGGTGACCGCGAACCGGTGCCGGGCGATGCCGGTGAACGCCTGCACCAGCCCGACGCCGAGCAACAGCGCCGCCCAGGCCGCCAGGGTGGCCGCGTCCCGGTTGACGGCGGCGTCCACGGCCCGTCCGACGAACGCGGGCACCAGCGCCTGGCACCCCATCCAGGTGATCGCCAGCAGCGCGGCGGCGGTGACCGTCAGGCGGGAACGCCTGATCAGCCAGAGGAGATATCGGGTGGCGGATCGAAAGTCGGGAATACCGGGATCGTGCACAGGCAGTCTTCGCATCAGGCCCCGACGGTAAGGCCGGGGTGCGACGACTGCGACTGGTCAGCGGTCTACGGGGTGGAAATCCCAGACGTGCGGAGCGCGTGCCACCAGGTTTTCCGGCGGGGTACGCAGGTTCTCCGGCGAGTTGCGCCATTTGGTGATGACGACGATGCGTTGATCGGTGGACGAATAGACGTCACTCGACACATGTTGTGGCAGTACCTCCAGGGCAGGCACCGCCGTGTCGCAGACCCAGGCCAGCAGCTCGTTGAAGCCACTGCGCGAGGCCCGCACCTCCCACATCCGCGCGATCATGAACGCTTCCTACCCCGGGACACTGACCTCGGTCAAACCCATGGACGAATCCGCCGGGAGATCGAGACGGCTCGGCGCGACCCCGGCGGCCACCAGGTGCGACCCGAGCGCGGCGACCATGGCGCCGTTGTCGGTGCACAGACCCGGCCGGGGCACACGCACCGCGATCCCGTGTTTCGCGGCCCGCTCCTCGGCCAGCACCCGCAGTCGCGAGTTGGCCGCCACGCCACCGCCGATGACCAGGGTCTGCACCCCGTTGGACAGGCACGCGTCGATCGCTTTCGCGGTCAGCACGTCACAGACCGCCTCCTGGAAGCTCGCCGACACATCGGCGATCGGCACCGGCTCACCGGCCCGCTCCCGCGCCTCCACCCAGCGCGCCACCGCCGTCTTCAGCCCCGAGAAGGAGAAGTCGAAACGGTGCCCGGCCAGGTCTTTCGCCGCGGTCAGCCCACGCGGGAAGTGGATCGAGGCGGGGTCGCCGTCGCGGGCCGACCGGTCGATAATCGGCCCGCCCGGGAAACCCAGCCCGAGCAGCCGGGCCACCTTGTCGAACGCCTCCCCGGCCGCGTCGTCGATGGTCGCGCCGAGCGGGGTCACACCCGCGGTCAGGTCGTCGACCAGCAGCAGCGACGAATGACCGCCGGAGACCAGCATCGCGATCGCCGGCTCGGGCAGCGGCCCGTGCTCCAGTGTGTCCACTGCCACGTGCGCGGCCAGGTGGTTGACGCCGTAGATCGGTTTCTCCGCGGCCAGCGCATACCCTTTCGCCGCGGCCACCCCGACCAGCAGTGCACCGGCCAGGCCGGGACCACTCGTCACGGCGATCGCGTCGACGTCGGCCAGGGTCACCCCGGCCTCGTCCAGCGCCCGCTGCATGGTCGGGACCAGCGCCTCCAGGTGCGCGCGGCTGGCCACCTCGGGCACCACCCCGCCGAACCGGGCATGCTGGTCCACACTCGACGCCAGCGCGTCGGCGAGCAGGGTGTGCCCGCGCACGATGCCGACACCCGTCTCGTCGCAGGAGGTCTCGATCCCGAGGACCAGGGGTTCGTCACGCATCGCGCATCATCACCAGGGCGTCCGTGTTGCTGGGTTGGTAGTAGCCGCGCCGGATACCGACCGGCTCGAAGTCGTAACTCGCGTACAGCCGCTGCGCCGGCGCGTTGTCGACGGCCACCTCGAGCAGCGTCTTGCGGGCGCCACGGCGGGCCGCCTCGGCGAGCAGCGCCTCCAGCAGCCGCCGGCCGAGGCCGTGCCGCTGGGCGTCCCGGCGGACCGCGATGTTCTGCACCCAGGACTCGTGCTCGTCCACGACGGACAGCCCGGCGTAACCGACGACCTCTTCGCCGTCGAGTGCCGCCAGGTAGAACTGGCCGGTCGCCAGCTCGTTCCAGAACATCGCGGCGGACCACTTCTCCGGCCCGAAGAGGTCCTCCTCGATCGGCAGCACCTCTTCGATGTGCCACCAGCGGAACCGCTCGATCTCCGTCACGTCAGCACCGGCTTGCGGGCGGACGGCTCGACCGCGTCCGGCCGCCGCAGATACAGCGGAGTGAGGATCTCGCTCGGCGCGGCCCCACGGATGCGATCGGCAGCGAGCGCGACCAGCGCGGCACCCGGCGGATAGAGCAGATGCTCCTCGACGGGTACGCCGAACAGGTCCCCATATTTCAAGGCGCCCTCGCCCGCCGACCGATCAACGAGCCCGGCCACCGTGGCTCCGGCGTGGTCTCCGCCCCGGACCGGCTCGCCTGTCTCCTTACCCGCCGTTTCGCCCGCGCCGACCAGCAGGCCCGCCGGGAGCGCCCCGCCCACCGCGCCCTGCAGCAGGCCCGCCACGTCGGCGGGTTTCGCCACCTCGGGGCCGGTCACCCGCTCCCCGTCGGCATACGTCGCGAAATACACCTCACGACGCCGCGCATCGGTCGCGATCAGCACCCGCCCCGGCCCCGCGGCCCGGCCCAGCCCGTCCAGCGAGCACACCCCGTAGGTGGGGATGCCCAGCGCCTGCCCCATGCTCGCCGCCGTGGCCAGCCCGACCCGGAGACCGGTGAACGGCCCCGGCCCGAGCCCGGCCACGATCGCGGTGAGGTCACGTGGCCGCAGCCCTGCGTCGGCCAGCACGGCGGCGATCTCCGGGGCCAGGCGCTCCCCGTGCGCGCGCGGATCGACGGTGCGGCGCTCGGCGATCCCGGACAGCCCGTCCGGGGTCACCTCGACGAGCGTCGCCGTCGACGCGGGAGTTGCGGTGTCCAAGGCCAGTACCAGCACAGCGAAACCCTAGACGGTGGCCTTCGGGTCCCAGTCGATGACCGGCCGACCGCCGTCGGCCAGGGCCTTGTTGGCCGCGCTGAACGGACGGCTGCCGAGGAACCCGACCCGGTTCAGCGGGCTCGGGTGACCGGCCTCCAGAACCGCGTGCACCGGGTTGGTGACCAGCGCCGCCTTCTTTTTCGCATAGCTGCCCCAGAGCAGGAACACGATCCGCTCGTCACGCTCGTTGAGGGCCTTGATCGTGGCGTCGGTGAACGCCTCCCAGCCCTTGTTGCCGTGCGACCCGGCCTTGCCCGCCCGGACCGTCAGCACCGCGTTGAGCAGCAGCACACCCTGTTTCGCCCAGCCGGTCAGGTCGCCACCCGGCGGCTTCGGCACATTCAGGTCCTCGTTGAGCTCCTTGAAGATGTTGCTCAGCGACGGCGGACGGCGGACCCCCTCGCGCACGCTGAAGCTGAGACCGTGCGCCTGGCCGGGACCGTGATACGGGTCCTGCCCCAGGATCAGCACCCGGGTCTGCGCCGGCGAGCACAACCGGTACGCCGCGAACAGGTCCTCCACCGGTGGGTAGATCGTCTCCGTGGCGTACTCCCCGGCCACCCACTCCCCCAGGGCGGTGGTCGCGGCGGCGTCGAGGTGGGGGGACAGCTCGGCGCGCCACTCGGCCGGCAGCTGCTCGGTCAGGTTCACATGGTCTCCAGTCGGTGTGCCCAGTCGCCGCCGTGCGGCAACAGTTCGACAGTGCGGGTGTCGTCGTCCAGCCGGTCCAGCCGGACCTGTAGGTATTCGTCATTGAGCTGCTCGACCAGGCCGACACCCCACTCGACGACGGTGATCGCGTCGTCGGCCGAGGCGTCCAGATCCAGGTCGTCGATCTCGGCGCGCGGGTCCGGGCGGTCGCCCAGCCGATATGCGTCCGCGTGCACCAGCGGCACCGGGCCCCGGTGCACCCGGGCGATCACGAAGGTCGGTGAGGTGATCGGGCCCTGCACGCCGAGCCCGGCGCCGATGCCCTGGGTCAGGGCCGTCTTGCCGGCCCCCAGCGGACCGGTGAGCAGCACCAGGTCGCCGGGCCGGAGCACGGCTGCCAGCCGCCGCCCGAACTCGCGAGTGTCCTCGACAGTCGCCAGTTTCACGTCAGTTTCTCCAGGAAGGGGATGAGCGCCGCGTTGACCTGATCGGCTTTCTCCAGCATCACCACATGACCGCTGTTCTCGATCATCAGCAGCTCGGCCTCCGGCAGGTTTTCGATGATCTGCTCGGAGTGCGTGACCGGGGTCAGGTAGTCACGGTCGCCGACGACGACCAGCACCGGGACGCCCCGCAGAGCGGACAGCGCCGGTGAGCGGTGGTGTGTGTAGAGGGTCTGGAGATATTTGGTCAGCGTCTCCGCGGAGGTCTTCGAATTCATGCTCTCCACGAAGGTCACCAGCGACGGGCTGGGCTTGGCCTCGCCGAACCCATACCGCCGGGTCAGCAGCCAGGCCAGGTCGGAGGAGGCCACCCGGGCCCGGTCGATGGTGCCGCCGCCGAGCTGCGCCGCCTTGTCCCACAGCGGGAAGAACGGGGCGCTCACCCGGGCCACCACGTTCGTGATGCCGAGTTTTGCCTTCTCGAAGAGGTCGGCCGAGGTGGAGATCAGCACCACACCGGTCACCCGGTTACCGAACCAGGCCGGGAACTGCTCGGCGAACGCCATGATCGTCATGCCGCCCATCGAGTGCCCGACCAGGATGATCCGGCCCTCCGGCACGGTCTCGGTCAGCACCGCGGCCAGTGACCGGCCCAGGGCGGCCAGGTCATATGTCCCGGATTTGAGCTTGCTGGACCGGCCGTGGCCCGGCTGGTCGTAGAAGACCATCCGGTGTGAGCCCCGCTCGGCCAGCACCTTGCGCTGGAAGTAGAAGGTGCCCATGTCCAGGGCGAACCCGTGCACGAAGACGATCGTCGGCTCACCCGGCGCGCTCGGCGGCTCGATGATCTCCACGTGCAGGTCGGTGCCGTCGGCGGCGGTGACGGTCAGCTCCCGATCGAACGGCTGGTCGCCGAACGGCTCCTCGACGAACGGGTCACCGGGTGCGTTGACCGAGCGACGGACCAGCGCCCGCTCCACCGCGAAGGCGGTGGCCAGACCGGCCGCGGCGACGCCCACCACAGCCCCGAAAATGCCCGCGTTCTTGGCGACCCGCGACCGCCTCGTCGACCCGCTTCTCACCGGGCCGCCTCCCCGACGTAGTGGCGTGGCACCCGGCCGCTGCCGAACCTGGTGACGATCTCGTAGTTGATCGTGCCGGTGGCGGCCGCCCAGTCGTCTGCGGTCGGCTCGCCGTCGTCACCCGGCCCGAACAGGGTCGCCACGTCACCCGGCAGGACCGGCTCGTCACCGACGTCGACGACGAACTGGTCCATGCAGACCCGCCCGGCGATCCGGGCCGTCGTGCCACCGACCCGCACCGGGCCGGCGCTCGACGCGTGCCTGGGCACACCGTCGCCGTAGCCGAGCGGAACCAGGGCCAGCGTCGTCTCCCGCGGAGTCGTGTAGGTCAACCCGTAGGACACACCCTGACCGGCCGGAACCCGCTTGGCCAGGGCCACCCGGGCACGGGCCGTCATGGCCGGGCGCAACCCGTAGGTCTCGCCCGCGATCGGCGACAGGCCGTAGGCCGCGATGCCGGCCCGGACCAGGTCGAAGTGCGTGTCAGGCCGGGTCAGGGTGGCCGCCGAGTTGGCGATGTGGCGATAGCGCGGGGCGATGCCGTAGGTCGCGGCCAGGGCCAGGCCCTCGTGGAACGCGGCCAGCTGCCTGTCGATCGACTCGTGACCGGGCTCGTCGGCGCAGGCGAAGTGGCTCCACACCCCGACCGCCTCGATGTCGCCGTCGGCCTGCGCCTTGGCCGCCGCCTCCAGCAGGGCCGGCCAGTCGGCCGAGCCGGCGCCGCCGCGGGCCAGGCCGGTGTCGAGTTTCAGATGCACGCGGGCCGGGCGCCCGGCCCGGCGGGCGGCCGACACCAGCTCGTCGACCAGGCCGGTGGTCGCGGCGCCCAGATCGACACCGGCCTCGACGCCCTCGTGCAGCGGCAGGCCGGGGCTGAGCAGCCAGGCCAGCACCGGCGCCTCGACACCGGCCCGGCGCAGCGTGAGCGCCTCGTCGAGGGTGGCGACGCCGAGCCAGGTGGCGCCGCCGGCCAGCGCGGCGCGACCGGCCGGCACCAGGCCGTGGCCGTAGCCGTCGGCCTTGACCGCCACCAGCACCTCGGCGGAGGTGCGGGCGCGCAGCATCGCGACGTTGTCCCGGATGGCGTCCAGATCGACGCGGACTTCGGCCTGCCACATGCCTCCACCCTACTGAGGCGTATGACAATTTCCGCCGGACAGTCCTCAGGCGGGGTGAGCCAGCAGATCGGCCAGCACCGAACGCAGTGCGGCGGCCACGTCCGGTGCCGTGACCGGCCCGTCCTCGGCGGCCCGGCGGCTGGCCAGCCCGTGCACGTAGGCGGCGGCGACCGCAGCCCGGACCGCCGGCAACCCGGCCGCCAGCAGCGACCCGAGCAGCCCGGCCAGCACGTCCCCGCTGCCGGCCGTGGCCAGAGCCGGGCTGCCGGTGGGATTGGCCCAGATCTGCCCGGACGGGGTGGCCACGATGGTCCGGTCACCCTTCAGGAGGACCACGGCGTTGGTCCACACGGCCAGCCGCGCGGCCGCTCCGGCCCGGTCCGCGCCCGGCGCCTCCCCGGCCAGCCGCTTGAACTCGCCGTCGTGCGGGGTGAGCACCAGCGGGGCGTCCCGGCGCAGGTCGTCGGCGTGCTCGCCACCGACCAGCAGGTTGATCGCGTCCGCGTCCAGCAGCACCGGCAACGAGGTGGCGAGCACGCTGCGCAGCTCGGTCCGGGCCTCGTCGCCGGCGCCGAGCCCGGAGCCGCAGACCCAGGCCTGCACCCGGCCGGCGTCGGCCACCCGGTCCGCGACCACCACCGACGGGTGCGCGCGGACCACCTCGCGGTGGGCGCTGCCCGCGTACCGCACCATGCCGGACGGGCCGGCCAGCGCGCCCGCGGTGGAGAGCAGAGCCGCGCCGGGATAGAACGCCGAGCCGGTGGCCAGGCCGACCACGCCACGGGTGTACTTGTCCGAGGTGGCGCCGGGCCGGGGCCACCAGCCGGCGATGTCGGTGACGTCCGGCACCCGGACCGCCGGGTCACCGGTCAGGGCCGGGCCGAGGCCGATGTCCACCAGATCGACCTGGCCGCAGCGGACCGCGGCCGGGCCGAGCACGTGGGCCGGCTTGAGGCAGCCGAAGGTCACCGTGACGTCGGCGGTCACCGCCTCACCCGGCACGTCGCCGGTGTCCACGGTCACACCGCTCGGGACGTCGACGGCCACCACCACGGCCCGATCGCCGGTCCGGCCGTGCAGGCCGCCGATCTCCCGCACGATCGCCGCCGCCTCGGAGCGCAGCCCGCCGCTCGCCCCGATCCCGACGATGCCATCCAGCACCAGGTCGGCGCGGGTCGGCAGGTCACGGGTGGTGAAGCCGCCGGCCTGGCGCAGCGCGGCCAGACCGGCCAGATGCACCCGCCCCGGCGTCAGCAGCAGGGCGCGTACCTGGGCGCCCCGTTTCGCCAGCGCGGCGCCGGCGTAGAGCGTGTCGCCGCCGTTGTCACCGCTGCCGACCAGCAGCAGGACGCGTGCGCCGTACACCCCGCCGGTCTCCTCCAGCAGCAGGGCGCAGCGCCGGGCCAGACCGGCGGCCGCCCGCTGCATGAGGGTGCCCTCGGGCAGGGTCGCCATCAGGTTCTTCTCGGCCGCCCGCACATCGCTGACCCGCCACGCCTGGCGCAAGGTTCCTCCTAGTTGTCGGCGATCACTCGCTTCCCGCCTCGGCGACCACCATCGCCGAGGCGATCCCGCCGTCGTGCGACAGGGACAGGTGCCATCGACCGATGCCACGCTCGGTCGCCGCGGCGGCGACCGTACCGGAGACGGTCAACCACGGCCGGCCGTCCGGATCGGTGACGATCTCGCAGTCGTGCCATCGCATGCCGACGGGTGCGCCGAGCGCCTTGGCGACCGCCTCCTTGGCCGCGAACCGGGCCGCCAGCGACTCGGCCGACCGCGGGTTCCCGGACCTGGTCAGCCGCTCGGCCTCGGTGAAGAGCCGGTCCGCGAGCAGCGGAGTCCGGTCCAGCGCGCGGGCGAAGCGTTCCACCAGGACGACGTCGATGCCGACAGACACGATCACAACGTCACCCTATCGGCGCATCCGGTCACTTTCCCGGGGCCGCCCGCCTATCAGGACGCCGTCTGCGGGCGCAAGGCCTGTGGACGGTCGTCCACAGGCTGTCCCGGGCGGCCTCCGCGAGCCTCTAACGTCGTCGCATCCCCTCGCCCTCCAGGAGGTTTGCCCGATGAATCCTGATTTTGAGGTCGACACGGTGGGCCTGCACCGGGACGCGACGGCCATCGCCGCCTTCGCCGACCGGGTCACCGGCGCCGCTGCCGCCGCCCCGGTCGCCGACGCGGCGCCGCGCTGGGCGACCACCACCGCCACCGCGTTCGCCGCCGATTCCGCCCGCCGCCTGGTGATCACGCTGGGCCACAACACCGCCGAGACGGCCGCCCGGATCCGAGAGGCCGCCGCGGCCTACGAGGAGACCGACACCCGGGTCGCGACCAGGCTGGCCCGATGAACGCCGCCGACGCGTCCGCGGTCACCTACGCGAGGCTCCGGGCCACCGACCCGGACCGCTGGCTGGCCACCGCGCTGACCTGGCGCCGGTGGGCGGCCCTGGCCGGCGCGCTGTGCACCGAGTTCGGCGACCTGCTCAACCGGTTGCGCGGCTCATGGTCGGGTGCGGCGGCCGAGGCCGCCCTGGCCACGCTCGGCGCGTTGCGCCGCCGCGCGGCGTATTTCCGGGTGGTCTGCTGGCGGGCCGACCAGGCGCTCAGCGAATTCGGCGCGGCCCTGCGCCGGGCCCGCGCGCTTCTCGACCGGGCAGGCGCGACGGCGCGAGGTCACGGCTTGAAAATCGACGATTACGGTACGGTCCACGGCCACCCCGGCACGGATGAGGCGGTCCGGGCCGTCACCGGTGCTCTGTCCAGCGCCCTGGCCGTCGCCGCCGAGGCGGACCGCACCGCCGCCACCCGGCTCACCGCCCTGGCCGAGCTCGCCTCTCCCCCGGCGCCGGCGACGTTCCCGCCGTGCACCGCCCCGCCCGACGAGGTCCGGCGCTGGTGGGAGCAGTTCTCCCCGGCCGAGCGCACGTGGCTGCTGGTCGCCTCCCCGGCCGCGTTCGCCGGGGCCGACGGCATCCCGATCGCCGACCGTGACATCGCGAACCGGCTGCTGCTCGACGACGCCCGGCTCGAACTGGACCGGATGCGGACCGCCGGCGCCGGCCCGGGCCGGGTCCGTGATCTGCGCGACGGGCTGGACCGGCTGACCGCGCGCCTGGCGGAGGAGGGCGCGCCCCGGGCGTACCTGATCGATCTGGGTCTTGATGGTGAGGGTCGTGCGGTGGTCGCCCTCGGCGACCCGGACCGGTCCGCGCACGTCCTCACGCACGTGCCCGGCATGACCTCGGATCTGAAGTCGCTCGGTGGCGAGCTGACCCGGGCCGAGCGGGTCGCGGTGCGTGCCGGTGAGCTGGGCCCGGCCGAGCCGGCGAGCGCGGTGCTGTGGCTCGGCTACGACGCCCCGGATTTCGTGCACGAGGCCGCCTCGGACCGTCAGGCGCGCGATGGCGCTGCGGAGCTGATCCGCTTCCAGGAGGCGCTGCGGGCCACCCACGAGGGCGGCCCGGCGCATCAGACGGTGCTCGGGCACAGCTACGGCTCGCTGGTGGTGGGTGAGGCGGCCGCCGCCGGTGGGCTGCGCGCCGACCGCGTGGTCTTCGTCGGCTCACCCGGTGTCGGCGTGGACTCGGTATCGGAGCTGCGGTTCCCCGCCGACCGGGTGTGGTCGACGACGTCGCCGACCGACCCGATCCAGTTCGCGGTCGCCCCGCGGGACGTCCTGCCGGACGGCCGGAAACATCTGTGGTTCGGGCGGAACCCGAGCGAGCCGGGCTTCGGCGCCCACGTCTTCGCCAGCCAGTTCGACGCGGGCCACCTGGGCTACTGGGACCGGGGCGGGCCGGCCCTCGACGCCCTCGCCCGGATCACCCTGGGCGGGGCGCCGTGAGCCGGCGCTTCAACGGCCGGTCACTCGACGGTGACCGACTTGGCCAGGTTGCGGGGCTGGTCGACGTCGTAACCGCGGGCCGAGGCGATCTCGCAGGCGAGGATCTGCAACGGCACGGTGGTCATCAGCGGGGCGAGCAGCGTCGGCGTGTGCGGCACGTAGATCAGGTGGTCGGCGAACTGCCGGACGTCCTCGTCGCCCTCCTCGGCGATCACGATGGTGCGGGCGCCGCGGGCGCGTACCTCCTGGATGTTGGAGACGACCTTGTCCCGCATCACGCCGCGGCCCTGCGGGGACGGCACCACGCAGACCACCGGGGTGCCCTTGTCGATCAGGGCGATCGGGCCGTGCTTGAGCTCGCCGGCGGCGAAGCCCTCGGCGTGGATGTAGGCGAGCTCCTTGAGTTTGAGCGCGCCCTCCAGCGCCACCGGGAAGCCGACGTGCCGGCCGATGAAGAGCATCGTCGAGGCGGTCTTGAGGTCGCGGCCCAGGGCACGCACCTCTTCCATCCGGCCGAGCAGGTCACGCAGGTTGTCCGGGGTCCGGCGCAGGCGCGACACCACGGCGGCGACCTCGTCGGCATACATCACGCCGCGGATCTGGGCCAGGTGCAGGCCGATCAGGTAGCAGGCGACCAGCATGGTGAGGAACGCCTTGGTGGAGGCCACCGCGATCTCCGGGCCGCCGTGCGTGTAGAGGACGGCGTCCGACTCGCGCGGGATGGTGGAGCCGTTGGTGTTGCAGATGGCGAGAACCCGGGCCTTCTGCTCCTTGGCGTGCCGGATCGCCATCAGGGTGTCCATCGTCTCGCCGGACTGGCTGATCGCGATGACCAGGGTGGACCGGTCCAGGATCGGGTCGCGGTAGCGGAACTCGCTGGCCAGCTCCACCTCGCACGGGATGCGTACCCAGTGCTCGATGGCGTATTTGGCGACCATGCCGGCGTGGTAGGCGGTGCCGCAGGCGACGATGAACACCTTGTCGACGTCACGCAGGTCCTGGTCGGTGAGACGGACCTCGTCCAGGATGATCTCGCCGCGCTCGGAGAGCCGGCCCAGCAGCGTCTCGGCGATCGCCTGCGGCTGCTCGGCGATCTCCTTGAGCATGAAGTACTCGTAGCCGCCCTTCTCCGCGGCCGAGGCGTCCCAGTCGATGTGGAACTCGGTGCCGGTGGCCGGCGAGCCGTCGAAGCCGGTGATCTCGATGCCGGCCGGGGTGATCAGGACGACCTGGTCCTGGCCCAGCTCGATCGCCTCGCGGGTGTGCTCGATGAACGCGGAGACGTCACTGGCCAGGAAGTTCTCCCCGTTGCCGCGGCCGACCACGAGCGGTGAGTTGCGCCGGGCGGCGACCACCGCGTCGGGCACCTCGACGTCGACGGCGAGCAGGGTGAACGCGCCTTCGAGCCGGTTGGCGACACGGCGCATGCCCTCGGCGAGCAGGGCCGGGCCGTCCGCGGCGCCGGACTCGCGCAGCTTGCGCATCTCGGCGGCGAGCAGGTGGGCCGCGCACTCGGTGTCGGTGTCGCTGCGGAACTCGACGCCGGTCGCCTCGAGCTCGACGCGCAGGCGGGCGAAGTTCTCGATGATGCCGTTGTGGATGACGGCGACCCGGCCGTCGGCGGAGACGTGCGGGTGGGCGTTACGGTCGGTGGGGCCGCCGTGGGTGGCCCAGCGGGTGTGGCCGATGCCGGTGACGCCGGCCTCGATGCCGTCGCCGGCCCGTTCGGCCAGCGCCTTCTCCAGGTTGGCGAGCTTGCCTGCCTTCTTCTCGGTCTTGAGGCCGCCGTCGATGATGGCGACGCCCGCGGAGTCGTAACCGCGGTATTCAAGTCGGCGGAGCCCATCGATGACGATACTCAATGCCGGACGATTACCTACGTAACCCACGATCCCACACATGACGGGCAGCCTAACCGACTTTCGCTCACCAGTCATGCTCGCGAGGCCCGCTTATGAGCATCATATGTGATCGGAACCTTAGTCGAGCCAGGTCGTCGCCTCTGTCGGCCGTACGGGTGGTTGAACCTCGCCGTGCGGCGCTGGCGTACCGTCGGAAGACGGTGCCCCACCGGGAGGAAAGATGAGCGATCCGAACGAGCCGCGGCAGCCACCACGCCCACCGCATTTCACGCCGCCGCCCGACTACCCCCCGACCGCTCAGTTCCCGCCGGTCGGCTCCGATCCCGGCTATGCGCAGCCGCCGCCCTACGACCCGAACAGCGGCTACCCGCCGCAGCCCGGCTATCCCCCGCAGCCGGGCTATCCGCCGCAGCCCGGCTACGGCCGGCCGCCGCGCCGTAGCAAGGCGCCGCTGATCGCCCTGGTCCTGGCCATCACGCTGCTGCTCTGCGGCGGTGTGGTGACCGCGTCGGTGATCCTGGTCAACCGGGCCGTCGACAAGGTCGAGGAGGTCACCGACGAGGCCAAGAAGGCTGCCGAGCCGATCACCGACCCGACCTTCCCCGATCTGCTGCCCTCCGGCGTGCCGGACTTCCCGGCGCTGCCCGACCTCCCGGCGCTGCCCACCGACATTCCGGGCCTCGGCGAGGGCAAGGAGATCTCGGTGACGTATGAGGTGAGCGGCGACGGTCCGGCCGAGATCTTCTACATGGAGAAGCTGGACGGCACGCCCAAGCGGGTCGGCAACGTCAAGCTGCCGTGGAAGATCACGACCACGATGAAGAACCCGTCGGTGATCTCGGTCATCGCGATCCGATCCAGCGTCGACCCGGGTTCGATCAGCTGCCGGGCCACCGTCGACGGCAAGGCGGTCGCCGAGCACACCGCCGAGGGCGGCCTGGCCACGGCCAACTGCTACGACCTCGTCCTCTACTGATCACACGGCAGCCCAGGGAGCACGGTGACCACCTCGACCCCGGCGGATCCGCTCGTCGAACGGATGCGCCCGTTCGGCACGACGATCTTCACCGAGATGTCGGCGCTCGCGGTCCGGACCGGGGCGGTCAACCTCGGACAGGGCTTCCCCGACACCGACGGGCCGCCGGAGATGCTCGCCGCGGCCGCCGAGGCGCTGGCGAGCGGGGCCAATCAGTACCCTCCGCTGGCCGGCATCCCCGCCTTGCGGCACGCGATCGCCGCCCACGAGCAGCGGTTCTGGAGCCTCGACCGGGATCCCGACGGGGAGGTCGTGGTCACCGCCGGCGCAACCGAGGCGATTGCGGCGGCGATCCTGGCGCTCTGCGAGCCGGGCGACGAGGTGGTGTGCTTCGAGCCGTACTACGACTCGTACGCCGCCTCGATCACGCTGGCCGGGGCGGTCCGGCGGCCGGTGACGCTGCGGCCGGAGATGGGCGGGCGGTACGAGTTCGACGAGGCGGCGCTGCGGGCGGCGTTCGGGCCGCGCACCCGGCTGGTTCTGCTCAACACCCCGCACAACCCGACCGGCAAGGTCTTCTCGGTCGACGAACTGGCGCTGATCGCCGAGCTCTGCCAGGAGTACGACGCGTTCGCCGTCACCGACGAGGTCTACGAGCACCTGGTCTTCGAAGGCGAGCACGTCCCGCTCGCGACCATGCCCGGGATGCGGGAACGCACGCTGCGCATCTCGTCGGCGGGCAAGACCTTCTCCTGCACCGGGTGGAAGGTCGGCTGGGCCACCGGGCCCGCGCGACTGGTCTCCGCGGTGCAGCGGGTCAAGCAGTTCCTGACGTTCGTGAACGCCTCGCCGTTGCAGCCGGCCGTGGCGGTCGCGCTGGGGCTCCCTGACGCGTATTTCACCGAGTTCAACGCCAGGATGCGAGCGAACCGGGATCATCTGACGGCCGGACTGCGCGAGGCCGGGTTCGGCGTGTTCCCGTCCTACGGAACGTATTTCGTGACCGCCGACATCCGCCCGCTGGGCGGGACCGACGGCGTCGAGTTCTGCCGTTCGCTGCCCGCCCGCTCCGGCGTGGTGGCGGTGCCGACCCAGGTCTTCTATGACCATCAGGACGCGGGCCGGCACCTCATCCGCTTCGCCTTCTGCAAACGCCCCGACGTGATCGACGAGGCGGTGCGCAGGCTCAAGAGCTAGGCCGGGCTGGCCGATCGCACCTCGTCGGCGATCCGCTCGGCCACGGCACGGGCCTGGTCCTCGGTGGCGGCCTCGACCATCACCCGGACCAGCGGCTCGGTGCCGGACGGCCGCAGCAGCACCCGGCCGGTCTCACCGAGCTCGTTCTCGGCGAGCGCGACGGCGGCCTGCACGGTCGGGGCGGAGGCGCCCGCGTCCCGGTTGCCGACCTTCACGTTGATCAGCACCTGCGGCAGTTTGTGCACCACGGCGGCCAGGTCGGCGAGCGACTTGCCGGACGCAGCGATCTGTGACATCAGGTGCAGGCCGGTGAGCACGCCGTCGCCGGTGGTGGCGAAGGCCGGCATCACGATGTGGCCGCTCTGTTCGCCGCCGAGGGCGAGGCCGCCGTTCTGCAGCTCCTCCAGCACGTACCGGTCGCCGACCTTGGTCTCCAGCAGCCGGATGCCTGATTGCTTCATGGCGATGCGCAGCCCCAGGTTGCTCATCACGGTGGCGACCAGGGTGTCGTCGGTGAGGGTGCCGGCGTCGCGCATGGCCAGCGCCAGGATGGCCATGATCTGGTCGCCGTCGACGACCTCACCGGCGGCGGTGACGACCAGGCAACGGTCGGCGTCGCCGTCGTGGGCGATGCCGAGGTCGGCGCCCTCCCGGAGGACCGCCTCCCGGAGCGAGTCGAGGTGGGTGGAGCCGCAGTCCAGGTTGATGTTGAGCCCGTCCGGCTCGGCGTGGATGGCGATCACCTCGGCGCCGGCTTCCCGGTACGCCACCGGCCCGACCTCGCTGGCCGCCCCGTTCGCGCAGTCGACCACGACCTTGAGCCCGGCGAGCGGGTGCGGGATCGACTCGACCAGGTGCTTGATGTAGTACTCGGCGCCGTCGAGCAGGTCGTTGACCCGGCCGATCCCGGCGCCGGTGGGGCGGCCGACCAGCCCGTGGCCGTCCTCGATCGCCTTCTCGATGCGCTCTTCGAGCTCGTCCGGCAGTTTGGTGCCGCCGGCCGCGAACAGCTTGATCCCGTTGTCGGGCATCGGGTTGTGCGACGCGGAGATCATCACGCCGAGGTCGGCGTTGGTCTGCCCGACGAGGTAGGCGACGGCCGGTGTGGGCAGCACCCCGACTCGGACCACGTTGGCTCCGGCACTGGCCAGCCCTGCGACGACGGCGGCTTCGAGCATCTCGCCGCTGGCCCGGGGGTCACGCCCCACTATGGCGAGGGGCGGATGGCTGCCGTCCGTTTCGACCAGCACCCGGGCCGCCGCGACGGCGACCGAGAGGGCCAGTTCCGGAGTGAGCAGCTCGCCGTTCGCGAGGCCGCGAACGCCGTCCGTGCCGAAGAGTCGCCCCATGGCGGCTTCCTTTCACCGGTGATAGCGACCTCAAGCCTGCATCACTGTTCGGCTGGTCACGAGTACCGGAACGGCTAGTTGGGGAGGGAGTCGAACCTAAACATCGACGGCCGAGCACGTCCCTTGAGAAAAGGGGCGTACTCGGCCGTCGATACGGACCGAGGCGCAAAAATCAGCGCTTCGAGTACTGCGGAGCCTTACGGGCCTTCTTGAGACCGTACTTCTTGCTCTCCTTGACCCGAGCGTCACGGGTCAGGAAGCCGGCCTTCTTCAGGGCGGGGCGGTCGTCCGGGTCGCTCTCGATGAGGGCGCGGGCGATCGCGAGGCGGAGGGCGCCGGCCTGGCCGGTGATGCCACCACCACGGAGGTTCGCGATCACGTCGAACTGCTCGGTCCGCTCAGCGGTGACGAGCGGCTCGCGGATGAGCTGCTGGTTGACCTTGCTCGGGAAGTAGTTCTCGAGGTCACGGCCGTTGCAGGTGATCTTGCCGTTGCCGGGCACGAGACGCACCCGGACGATGGCCTCCTTGCGGCGGCCGACGGTCTGGATCGGACGTCCACCCGGACGGACGACGCGGGCCGGCGCGGGAGTCTCGACGACGACGACCGTCTCAGCGGGCTCCTCGACGGTCTCGACGACGGCCTCGACGGTCTCGGTCTCGGCCTCGACGACCTCGGGCTCGATGATGTCGGACATGCTGCTGCCTTCTCCCGCGCTCACTGCGCGATCTGCTTGATTTCGAACGGCTGGGGCTGCTGAGCGGCGTGCGGGTGCTCAGCGCCCGGGTAGACCTTCAGCTTCTTGATGATCTGCCGCGCGAGCTTGTTGTGCGGGAGCATGCCCTTGACGGCCAGCTCGATCGCCTTCTCGGGGCGCTTGGTGAGCAGCTCCTCGTAGCCGACCTGCTTCAGACCACCCGGGTAGCCGGAGTGGCGGTAGGCGACCTTGGTCTGCCGCTTGTTGCCGGTCAGGGCGACCTTGCCGGCGTTGATGATCACTACGAAGTCGCCGGTGTCGACGTGCGGCGCGAACGTCGGCTTGTGCTTGCCACGCAGGAGGTTCGCGGTGTGGGTGGCCAGGCGACCCAGAACGACGTCAGAAGCGTCGATAATGTGCCACTGACGCTCGATTTCACCCGGCTTCGGGCTGTACGTACGCACAGAATTACCTTGTCTCGTCGTCGGTCTGAGGGTGCGCGCTGGCCGCATCGAGCAGATGCGTCAAGCAACCCCGCAGAGGGACCACTCGCATCAGTCGCACAACAGCAGGCAACGATACCCGGCTGCGCGGCGCGTGGTCAAAACAGGCAGTGTTCAGGGCATAAAACATCCGGCGAAGGTTCTGGTTGCAAACCCTCAGCCCGATGAACTCCAAACGAGCCCAGCATACTCCGCGCGGCGTGCGACCTCACAGCGGGTCGCACGCGGCACATCGGTCCGACTTAGCAGGCTCGAAACAAATGGGACGCTCGTAGGAAATTCCACCCCGGCACGCTTCGGTGCATGGCCATCGGTGCGGAGCTCACAACGACGCGGCCCGGCATTGGCCGATGCCGCGCCTCGTGGCGCACCATGGAGAGACCGCCGTCAGGGTTGAGGACGGACCTGGCGGTGTTCACCGAGCCGGCTCGCCGGTTCGGTGAAGAGGAGTCGCGGCGTGCCCCGGACGGAGGCATGGCGAGGAACGCAAGCGTGACGTGGGAGCGGGTCTACGCTGAGGACGGCGGGCTTCGAGCGTGCCCTTCGGTGGACCGTTCGGCCACGCCGCGACTTCTCGACCCGGGGATCGGATGACCGACCGGACCCCGGGCGCCCGACGGGCGGTTCTGACGGCGGCCGCCCTGGCGGAGCCGGCTGCCGCGTTGTCCGGTTACACCATCGGTGTCACTGCCGACCGTCGCAAGGACGAGCTGGCCACCCTCCTGGAGGCGCGCGGCGCCCGGGTGGTGCTGGCCCCGGCCCTGCGGATCGTCCCGATCTCCGACGACGCCGAGCTACGCGCCGCCACCCGTGCCTGTCTCGACACCCCGCCCGACATCGTGCTGGTCAACACCGGTATCGGCATGCGCGGCTGGCTGGAGGCGGCGGAGAACTGGGGTCTCGGCGAGCCGTTGCGCGCCATCCTCACCCGGGCCTACCTGGTGGCCCGCGGGCCCAAGGCGCGGGCCGCGGTCCGCGCGGCCGGGCTGCACGACCAGTGGTCCCCCGAGGGTGAGGGCTACGAGGAGGTCGTCGAGCACCTGACCGCCCGCGGCGTGGCCGGCCTGACCGTCGCCATGCAACTGCACGGGGAGAGCCAGCCGGAGTACACCGAGGCCCTGGAGTCGGCCGGCGCCCGGGTCATCGAGCTGCCGGTCTACCGCTGGGCACCGCCGACCGATCCGGCGCCGCTGCACCGGCTGACCGATCTGATCATGGGGCGCCTGGTCGACGCCGTGACGTTCACCTCAGCCGCCGCCGTGCAGGCCGTCCTGCGTGCGGCCGGACCGGGGACGGACACTCTGCTGGAGGCCTTCCGCGACGACGTGATGGCCGCGTGTGTGGGACCGGTCACCTCGGCGCCCCTGCGCCGCCACGGCATACCGGTGGCCACTCCCGGCCGGGCCCGGCTGAGCGCGCTGGTTCGTACCATCGTGGATGAATTGCCGAAACGGGCCGTGACGCTTCAGGTGTCCGGACACTCGATCACCCTCCGCGGCCATGCCGCGGTGGTCGACGGCGAGTTGCACCCGCTGGCGCCGGCCCCGATGGCGGTCCTCCGGGCGCTCGCCAACTCCCCAGGCCGGGTCCTGTCCCGTGCCGCTCTCCTCCAGGCCCTGCCACGTGGCGCCGACGAGCACGCCGTCGAGATGGCGGTGGCCCGGCTCCGGGCCGGTCTGGCCGTGCCCGGAGTCGTCCAGACCGTCGTGAAACGCGGTTACCGGATCCCGTCCTGACGGACGGGACCCGGCCCGGACGGATCAGCCGACCGGCGTGGCCCGCTCGTGCTCGGCCACCAGAGTCGCCATCGCGTGCTCGACCACGCTGATCAGCACCGACTTCACCGAATCCCGGTGGCGGGCGTCACACATGACGAGCGGCACCCGGGCCGGGATGGCCAGCGCCTCACGGACCTCCTCCGGCTCGTAGCGGGGCGCGCCGTCGAAGCAGTTGACCGCGACGAGGTACGGCAGATGCCGGTTCTCGAAGTAGTCGAGGGGCGCGAACGCATCGGTGAGCCGGCGGGTGTCGACCAGCACCGCCGCGCCGACCGCACCACGGATCAGCTCGTCCCACATGAACCAGAACCGGGTCTGCCCGGGCGTGCCGAACAGGTAGAGGATCAGGTCCTCGGCCATGGTGATCCGGCCGAAGTCCATGGCGACGGTGGTGCTGCCCTTCTCGGGCACCTTGGAGGCGTCGTCGATCCCTTGGCCGGCCACCGTCATCACCGCTTCGGTGGTGAGTGGCTCGATCTCGGAGACCGCCCCGACGAGAGTCGTCTTACCCACGCCGAAACCACCCGCGACCACGATCTTCGCGGAGGTGATCTCGGCGGGATTCGGCCGCGGCCGCTCCTCAGAGCTTGCGAAGTCCACCCAACACCCTTCCCAGCAGGTCCATCCGCTCCGTGAAGCCGGTCTTGGGAGCGGCACTGTGCAGCTGTAGCAATCCGTCGGCGACCATGTCGGCGACGAGCACCCGGGTCACCCCCAGTGGCAACCGGGTGTGCGCCGCGAGCTCGGCCAGCGAAATCGCTTTCGGCTCACACAGCACGGCTATGCGGTACTTGTCGTGTCCGGCGAACCGTGCCTCCTGCACGGCCGGCGGACTCGCGAACAGGAGCGCCTCGATCGGGATGTCCCGGCTCGGTTCGGTCCGGCCGCGCGTGACCGCATACGGCCGCACCAGGTTGCCCCGGGGATCATGCGGCTGTGTCATGTCGCGGTCACCTCGTCTCCGCCAGGGCGATCAACCCCGGCGACTAGTGGCTGACGGCCTCGCGCGCCGCTGGCGACAGGGCCGCGCCGACGCGCTCCACCAGCAGGGCCATCTCGTAGCCGACCTGACCGACATCGCAGCTGCGCGCCGCCAGGACTGCCATCGATGAACCGTCGCTGATGGACATCAGGAAAAGATAGCCGCTGTCCATTTCGATGATGGTCTGTTGCACCGCGCCTGCGTTGAACATCCGGGACGCGCCGTCCGTGAGACTGACCACGCCGGAGGTGATGGCGGCGAGCTGGTCGGCACGATCGCCTGGCAGATCCCGGGACGAGGCCAGCAGCAGCCCGTCGGCGGAGACCGCGATCACGTGCGCGATGCCTGCGACGCTGTCCGCGAAGTTGCTGAGCAGCCAGCCCATGTCGTGCATGGTGGGGGGCCTGGTCACTGTTCGTTCTCCTTAGGAGCCTGTGGTACCGCGGCGGCGGTCTCGGCAACGCCGTCCGTCCGCCCTCGTTGCACTCCTCTGTGATACGCGGAAAGTAGCCCGCGGACCTCATCCGGACTGCGCCGCTGTTGCGCCCGCGGGGTGGCCTCCACCCCGCCGGGGACGAGCTGGGCCTGTGGGATCCGCTTGGGAAGCCCGGATCGGGTGGTGCCGGCGTCCTTGGGGTCGGACGCCGCCCTGGCGCGATGCCAGCCCTCGTCGGCCGCGGTCCGCCAGCGGTCGTCCCCGTTGGTCGGGCGCGGCTTCGGGGCCGGCTGTTCGGAAACGGTCAGCGGGGTCGGCGGTGGGGCATATCCCGCAGTCGGCATGCCATGCGCGTCGGCCTGCTCCTCCTCGCCCTCGAACCAGCTGTGCTGCATCTCCATCTGAATGGACGCAGGCGGCGCCGGGGCAGGCGGTGGGGGTGGTGGCGGTGGTGTCGCTTCGGCTGCGGGCACCGGGTCCACGGATTTCGGAACCCGCGTCGGCAACTTCGGCCGATTCGGCGTCGGGTTCAGATCCAATTCGGACATGGGTACGCCCAAAGTCGGCGCCCGCATCGGCGGCGCCGCCGGTGGTGGAGCGGTACGCACCACGGGCCGTGCCTCCGGGCTACGCGGGATCCCGATCGGCAACTGGGGCGGCGGTCCCGGCCGGGTCCAGCTGGCCGCCCGCGGTGGCAGCGGACTCGGCGCGCCGGGCATGACGATGATGTCGGCCGGCAGCGCCACCTCGGCGACGACACCGCCCTCCTGGCCGGCCCGCAGGTCGACCCGGATGCCGTGCCGGGACGCCAGCCGGCCGATCACCGCGATGCCCATCAGCCGGAACACCGAGGCGTCCACCTCGGCCGGCTCGCTGAGCTTGATGTTGAGCTGTTCCATCTGCTCTGCGGAGATGCCCAGGCCACGGTCCTCGATCCGGACCACGGCGTGCCCGCCGATGCGTCCGGCCTGGGCCATCACCACGGTGTCCGGCGCGGAGAAGCGGGTGGCGTTGTCGAGCAGCTCAGCGATCAGCCGGACCACGTCGTTGACGGCGGCCGAGGTGATCAGCACGTCGGTGTCGACGGTGCCGAACTCGATCCGGTGGTAGAGCTCGATCTCCGACTGGGCGGCCCGGAGCGCGTCGATCAGCAGCGCGTCCTCGCGGCGCGGGGTGCCGACCTCGGCGCCCGCCAGCACCAGCACGTTCTCGTCGTTTCGGCGCATCCGGGTGGCGAGGTGGTCGAGTTCGAAGAGGCGGGCCAGCCGCTTCGGGTCCTCCTCCATCCGCTCGATCTGGTCGAGCTCGCCGATCATCCGGTCGACCAGCGACTGACTGCGCCGGGCCAGGCTGAGGAACATGGTGGAGAGGCTGATCCGCAGGGCGGCCTGCTCGGCGGCGACCCGGATGGCCTCCCGGTGGACCATGTTGAACGCCTCGGCCACCTCGCCGAACTCGTCGCGGTCGGCGAGATCGATCGGGTCCCGGCTCTGCGCCACGATCCGGTCGACGCCGCCCTCACCGAGGCTCTCCACGTCCTGGAGCAGGCTGACCGCCTCGGGCAGGTCCCGGCTGGCCACCGCGAGGGCGCCCTCCCGCAGGCGGCGCACCGAGAGCAGCAGCGACCGGCCCAGGTAGACGGCGATCGTGACGGTCGCGATCAGGACCACCAGCACCGTGATGAACTCGACGGTGGCCAGGCGGGTGGTGGAGGTCCGCTCGTCCTCGGCGAGGGTGACGGCCTGTTCCTCGAGCTGCCGTTCCACCCCGCGGAACAGCACGATCATGTCGCCGAAGGCATCCGAGACCTCGGCCAGGTCGGCCGCTCCGTCACCGGTCAGGCGGGCGCTCAACTCGTCGGCGCGGGCGATCGCCGGATCGGCGAGCACCGAGTCGACCAGGGCGACCTGGTCACGGGTGCCCACCTCGCGCAGCTCGGCGACGGCCGAGGCTCGGGTGGCCTGCGCCGCGATCAGGGTCCGCTGCTGCTCGGCGTCGAGGCTGTTGGTGGCCCGGGCGATGTACGCCACCGCGGCCTGTTCGGTGGCGGCGCCCTCCAGCTCGGTGAAGGCGGCGACCGTACGCAGGCCGTCGGCGACCTCGCCGCGTTCGGCGATCTGGCTGAGCAGGTTCTCGTACCCGTTGAGGCCGGCCAGCACGGCGCCGTAACGCCGGGCCGCGTCGACCACCCCGGGGCCGCTGCGCCCGCCGACCGCGGCCCGCAGGTCGGTCAGGCTGTCCAGCTGCACCTCGATGGCGGTGAGGCGGGTCTCGACCCGTTCCGGGATCAGCACGATCGCGGCCCGGTCGGTACGGAACTCCTGCGCCTGCGCGTCGACCGCCTTGACCGCCTCGCGGAAACCGGTGACCGGCCCGTCCGGCGTGGCCAGGAACTCGACGGCGGCCATCCGCTCGTCGTGCAGCAGGCGGCTCAGGTTGGAGATGTCGGTGCCCAGCTCGGCGAGTTGCGCGACCCGCTCGGCGTCACTCGCCTCCTGGCCGACCTGGAGCAGCCGCATCGACGAGACACCGGCCACCGCGAGAAGGGGAAGGACCAGCATGCCGGCGAGCCGGCTCCGAAGTCGCGGCCGGCGTTGACTCCGCAGGCCACGTCGCGCAGCCAGGGGCGAGGATCCCGTGCTCACGACATCTCCTTCACGGTCGTCCCCGCTCCGCACCACGGCGGGAGGCGGCCCTTTCCGGGCCGCGGTCCGGCCCCGTCCGATGGCCGCAGCAAGGCCCGCGCCGTTTCCGGCACGGCGGCGATTTCATCAGAACGCCGGGCCTTTTGGGAAGTCTGGATCCTCCTGTAAAAGGCTCCGCTGTCCAGGTGATAAGTGCGCGCGACTTCACTCGGCGTCAACTCGCCCGGTGTTGACGTGCGCGAATACCTCACGCACGACCGTCCGTGAGGTCGTGATCACCGGACACCATCAGAATTCCAACCACTATGTGGGAGTTCTGTCCCGCGACCTCGATGAACACGTTGACAAGGTTTGGCGTGACAGGACGGACTCGTTGTCCGTGCGCGACAGTGTCCACTCTGGACTCAACATCTGGCAAGTCGCTCCGGAGTTGCCCGGAAGTCACCGTAAGTCACCGATTTTTGATCGATGAACGTCGATCATAGACGTACGCGACTTTAGGCTGCCTTAAGAAGGCCACCCCGGACTGGCGCATCATGCGGAACATTCCGTAACGTGCCCACCATGGCATTTCGGAGCTGGCTGAAGCTGCTGGCCGCCACCACCACGGCGGCCGCGGTTGTCGGGGCCGGTCAACTCGGCATCGCCTACGGGCTGGGCATGGTGCGGCTCGACCAGACTTTGGAACTCACTCAGCGTGACCAATGGACAGCGCAACTGGCCTGGGTCGCCTGGATCACGATGACCGCCGCCGCAATCGGTGCCGTGGTCGCGACCGGTCTGCGCCCCCGCTGGTCACCGCGCCCGGTGAGCGGCGGCGGCGCCCTCGCGATGGGCCTGGCGGCTGGTCTCGGCGCCCTCGCGGTGCTGCCGCTGACCATGCAGCCGGCCCGCGCAGCCCAGGTCGCCGGCGTGCAGCCGGTCCTGGTCATCGGCATCTGCGCCGGCCTGGGCGCGGCCACCGGCATCTTCGCCGGCTACGCGACCGCGGCCCGTGCCGTCGCCCGCTGGAGCGTCGCCACCCTGACCGTCGCCGTCTGGTTCGTCGCCCTGATCTCGGTGGCGCCGTCCCTGCTGCCCGGCCGCACCCAGGACGCCGCCCGCCTCGGCGTGCTCGAAGGCGACCTCATCCCCGGCGCGGTCGTCGAGCGCACCCAGTTCGCCACCATGCCGGTCATCGCACTGCTCGCCGGCCTGATCGTCGGCTGGGTCGCCCGCGGCCGGAAGATGCCGACGCTCACCGTGGCCCTCAGCGGGCTCGCCGGCCCGGCTCTGCTGACCGTGGCGTACCTGATCGCCGGCCCGGCCGCGGGCGGCGGCTTCCACCTCGACCCCTACTGGGGCGCGATGACCGCAGCCGGCGCCGGAGTGCTCGGCTCGGTGCTGGCCGCCATCATCCGCAGCTCTCCCGAGCCGGCCCGCACCCCCGAGCCGGAGACCCCGGTCGCCGACAAGCCCGCCGACGCCAAGCCCGAGCCGGCGCCCGCCACCGCCTCCGGCCGCGCCACGCTGCCCCGCCGGGACGCGCCCGTGCAGTCCGCCATCGCGCAGGCCGCGGCTGCCGCGGCACGCCGCCCGGAGAACGAGCTGCGCCCCTCGGACACCGGCGTCCTCCCGGTGGCGGTCGCCGAACGCCCGCACCCGCTGCAGGACCTGAGCGCCTCGGCGACCTCCGGTTTCACCGCGCAGCCACAACCGGCGGCCGCTGGTTTCGCCGCGCCCCAGGCGGCAGCCGGTTTCGCCGTGCCCCAGCCGGCGGCAGCCGGTTTCGCCGCGCAATCGCAGTCGGCGGCCGCCGGTCACCCCCCGGCGACGCTGCCGCCGGGCGTCGCGCCGGCCGCCGTTTATCCCCCCGGGTCCTACGGCCCGACGGCGGAGCCACGTTTCTCCGGGCAACAGCAGCAGGCGCCCGCCAAGGCCGGCGGTGGTCTCCGACGCGGCTGGCGTACGCGTAAGTCCGCCCCCGAACCCCAGCCCGCCACACCGTCGCCGGCCCTGACCGGCGACACCGGCTCGTTCAACGGCTTCACCACGAGCCAGCCCGTCCCGCGAACCGGCATCGACACCGCCGAACACCCACGGGTGACACAGCGGGCCCCGCTGACCCCGGAGCCGACCCCGATCAGCGCCCCCCTGCCCCAGCCGACGCCGATCGCGCCGCCGCCCACCGCGCCCAGCCCGCAGGTCCGCAAGGAGGACGAATACGTCAACTGGGTCAACGGCCTAGGCGGCGCCTGACCCAGAAATCTCGAAGGCCCGGGCACACACGCGTCCGGGCCTTTCTAGTACCTCGTCCCGGCCGCCGCCTCTTCCGCCGTTCGCTGCGGGTCGTCACTCCCCACCCCGTCGCGTTGATAGCCGCCGGCGCCATCCCCGATCTTGCTGATGCAGGCAGACCTGGCATCGGCAGCGTCGACCAGCGCACACAATCCCCGAACGCGGGCTTCCGTCGTCGCCGGAGCAGAGGCAGGCGCACACGTTGAGCCGATCGCGCGCGTTCATCCACGCCCTGGCGACGACCAGGTCACGCACAACGCCAACGTGTGCTCCCGTCACCGCTTTGCCGAACCTCGAGCCGACCGGACGCAATCCGCTGCCACTTTCGTGGCACGCCCCGCGCCACATCGACGTTGCCGCCACTCTCTCCCTCGGTTGCATCGTCGTGAACTCCTGGCCAGAGCCCTGCCGCCTGAGTTTCGCCGCCGTAAAACATCCGCGAACATCGATGGAATGATGGAATCGGGAGGTACCGCGGAGCACCCAGAGAAGTGACGATGCTCGATGTCCGGGTTCATCCCCCCACCGAACATCGGGAGTCCGAACATGATCACCCGCATCGGCCGGTTCTTCTCCGGCCTGGCCCTGGTCCTGGCCCTCTCCGGGACCGCCCTCATCGCCCCCGCGGTCGTGTCGCCGACGTCGACCGACGCAGCTCAGGCGGCCGTCTACAGCACCTGCACGATCAGTCGCTGTTCGGCCGCGCGTACCGCTTTCACCGGCTGGCAGTCCCTCGGCTGGCCCACGTCGGCCGGCTGGTACTCCTGGCCCTACGGCAACTACAACTACACCGGCGGCCAGTTCTACAACCGCGAGGGCCAGCTCCCCACCGCCACGTACAGCGAATACGACGTCTATTCCCGCGCCCGCGGCGCTTCCCGGGACGCCTACCGCATCGTGGTCAACCGCAGCACCCGAGTCGCCTACTTCACCCCC
The DNA here is from genome assembly GCF_040638175.1 of Actinoplanes sp. NPDC026670. Classification (NCBI taxonomy): domain Bacteria; kingdom Bacillati; phylum Actinomycetota; class Actinomycetes; order Micromonosporales; family Micromonosporaceae; genus Actinoplanes; species Actinoplanes sp. NPDC026670. Next base: position 56,901 of record NZ_JBEZXU010000019.1, on the reverse strand, counting down.
GACCACTACGTGACCTTCTACAAGCTTTAAACCCCGTTTCTGGTACGCGCGGCGACCGTCCCCCGACGGCCGCCGCGCCCCGTTTCCGCCCGCGAATTCACACCCACCCGATCCGCGCAACCGCCTTGCAACCGCCTAGCACCACCCGGGCTCTCAGGCAGCGAAACCCTGAAAGTCACACGAAAAACCGCTCCCCGAACCATCAGCCGAGCCCCACCCCGACCGAACAATCTGGCGCAAGCAACGAGCACCCGCTCGGCCGATAAACGCAAACCCGCCGCAAGCCGGGGACGCAAAGCCACAGGGCCCACGAGGCCGGCTGGGCTACCGACCAAGGGGAGACACAGATATGCGCAACATGATCCAGCTGCTGGGCGGCGTCGCAGTCGCCGGAGTCGTCGCCGCGGGCAGCACCGCCTTCACCGCCGGCGCCGGCCTCGGGCTCACCGAGACCTCGACCGCCACCTCCAGCCGGTTCATCGGCGGCTCCGTGACTCAGACGGTATCCGGCGCACGGATCAACGGAATCACCTACGCGTACGCTAACGCGCCTTCGAACACCCAGGTCACCGGTGTAACGATCACCTTCAACGACGCCGCAGCCAACGGCAAAACCATCACCGTCGTTCCTGGCGGAGGCGCATACGGCGCCGCCACAGCGGACGAGTTCTACTGCCCCGCCATCGGATCGGCCACGGTCACCTGCATCACCGCGCTCAACAGCGACAACACCCACGCTGCGGCCAGCTACTACGCGGGCCTGACCAGCCTCGCGATCACAGTCTCCTAATGTAGGGCAAACCTCCGCCATGGGCTGGCATCCTCAATGAGAGCCGCTCTGGCCTGGGGGTCAAAATCGGACAAACGAAGCGTGTAGCCATGGCCGCCATCCTCGCGATGGCGGCCATTGGCACGTGGGCCATCAGCACCCACCGCGTCTCGTACGTCATCACCCGCGGCGTAAGCATGCAACCGACCTACTCCCAGGGCGACCTGGTGTTCGTCATCAAGTCTCATTCCTACGAATCGGGGCAGATCGCCGCATACCATAGCCCCGATGGCACGTTCGAGGTCTTGCACCGCATCATCGGTGGCGATGCCGACTCGGGCTATGTCCTAAAAGGAGACAATAACGCCGCAGTCGATCCGCCAAAACCGACTGCTGCGCAGATTATCGGGAAAGCGGTACTACACATACCGAAGGGTGGCACCTGGCTACAGCCGATACTCAGCCCAACCGGTCTGGGCATGATCGGATTCCTGTTTTTCGGCGCAGGCACGGCTCTTCCTAATAATCGCCGGAACATACCGCGCGGTCACCGAAAGAAGAGAGTGAAGGGTATGTCTGGCGGAGGCGGATCGTTCGCAATGGCCACGGCCATCTTCAAGGCCGTCAGCCGCTTACATCCCGCCCTTCGCGCAGTCGCCTACACAGCCGCAATCGCCGGAATTTCAGGACTCGCCCTTGGCATACTCGGCTGGATGAAGCCGGTCACCGAGACCGCTTCCAGCGGTGGCACGGCTGGCGAGTCGATGACCTTCTCGTACTCCGCAGAGGTTCCACAATCCGCCGCATATGACGGCACAACCGTGCACTCTCCCGATCCAGTCTTCCGACGACTTGCACAGATAGTAAATCTGCATATGGCCTACACCGGAAGACCCGGCCGGATCCAAGTCATCGCGCGCTTATCCTCTCAGAGCGGCTGGCATAAAACTCTTCAACTGTCGCAGCAGAAACAATTCACCACCAACCGATACACGGGCGAGACCCAACTGGACCTTCAGTCGTTGCAGCAGATCGCAGTCGATGCAGGCAAGGCAATCGGTGCCGAAATGGGTCCGATCACATTGGCACTGACCGCACAGATAAGGCACAGCGATGGTAGCGCATTCGACCCACAACTATCTCTGAACCTAGCCCCGCTCGCGCTCACCCTCGCTGGCAGCGCCGAGTCGCTGGCAGTCGATAAATCCAGTACCTCCGCCACAACTTCGATCCGCGATCGCCAGATCGGCGCGTTCGGCTACGAAATTATCAGCGCTTTGGCAGCCCGCCGATATGCGGTCTACTTGCTACTCGGCGCGATTCTCGGCGCTGCAATCGTCGCGATGATGGCTCTACGGCACGTCCCCCTGCGGACCCGCACACAGATCGAGCGTCGCTACCCTCACTTGCTTGTTCCTGTCGAGCCAATGGCGAGTCCGCCAGGAAAGCCAATCGTCGTGGTCGATGCCTTTCCGGCTCTGGTGAAGCTGGCCGAGAAATACGGACAGATGATCCTCACCTGGACTCGGCCGGATGGTGCTGACGACTTCGTGGTTCGGGACGAGGGCATCCTCTACCGGTATCGGATCGAACCGGCCCCTGCCCCGGCCATCCCGGCGAAGGTCGAGAGGCAGCCAGCCGCCGCGTCGCCTTCGGGACGGGTCGCTGCGGAACCCGGAGCCGTGCCGGTCCTGCAACTGCCCCCGGCCCCCGAAACACCGCCGGAGCTACAGGACGACCAGCCGGAGGGCGAAGAACCCGCGCCGCCCGAAGACGCCCCGGCAAAGGTGACGGCACCCCGGAAACGCACGTCTCGCACCGCAGCCGCCAAGGCCGCCGCGAAGACGACTGCCACGAAAGCGACACCCGCCAAACGCGCGGCAGCAAAGGCCCCCGCAAAACGCACTCGGGCACAGGCGAAAGCCGCTGGCACTCCCGTTTCCGAGGCGGCCGCAGCGGTCTCGCCCGAGGTCGGAGTCTCCTCCGATGAGCCAGGCCGCCACACCGATATCGCCGGTGGACCTGAAGCAAGCCAGCCGGATGTACCCGCCGACAGTTCCGCGACGGACGTTCCCGCGGAGGCCGTTGTGGCGACGGCGGAGCAGGTTCCGACAGCCGAAGCCTCCGACCCGCAGGACGCGACCAGGTCGATCGCTGACGAATCCGGCACCAGCCCGGCCCCGGATTCTGAACCGAAGGCGCAGCCAGAATCGACGTCCGATCTTGATCAGTTCGGTCAGGGCCCAGCGGAGGCCGCTACCGAACTGGAGACGCTCACACCCGAGCAGACATCGCCCGCCCAGGCGGAAGCGCTCGCAATCGAACCGGATGCACTCCGCACCGAACACGACCAGGTCGCGGCCGCCGCTGACGCACCTGCCGCCGAACAGAACCAGGTCGAGCCCGAGCCTGACGCACTCACCGCCTCACAAGACCAGGCTACGGCCGTAACTGACGTACTCACCGCCGACCAGAGCCAAGTCGGGGCCGAGCCTGACGCACTAAGCGCCGACCAGGACCGGGCTGCGACTGAAACGAAGGAAGCGCCAACCGACCCGGACGAGCCCGCCGCCGAATCGGAGTCATCGCCCGCTCAGGCGATGGAGGCCGCCAGCGAACCGGAACCGAACTCGAGCAACCCGGACACGGACACAGAGACGGACACGGCAGAACCTGCGAGCCACGCCACCGAAACCGACCGGTCAACGATCGAATCGAAGGGCACCGCACCCGAGTCGGCCGGGCCGACGGATCTCGAAATCCCCGGACCCGAACCCGTCGGGGAAGCGATCCAGCCGGAACCGACGGATACCACCGAAACTGCCCAGGAAGAAGCCCGCACAGCACCGGAGACGGATTCTCCGCCTTCACGGAGTCAGCAGCGAACCGGTCGCCGAAAGGGCCGCTCGCGCCGCTCCCCGAAGCCGGCGATGGACGAACCGCCCGTCGCGGACCGGCCCACCGAGGCGGAGGAGCCCCTCCCCGGGCAGCCGACCGCAGTCGGTTCCGATGCCCCGGCCCATGAGGCCCGCGAGGCCATGACCGATCTGGCCGACCGCAACCGCCCGATCACCACCCCGGAGCCGGCACCCAGGGCGAAGCCGGAACCGGTGCATGAACCCATCTACGACTTCCTGCCGGCAGCGAAGCGCATCCCGAGCCCGCCAGAGCTCGATGACGAGCCGGAGCCCTGACCCGGTGGATCTTGCACGATCCTCCCGGTCTCCACGACCTTGCCAGCCAGTTCCGCCCGGGAAGCTTCTTCTGGGCTCTCGCCGCTTCCGGAGTCAATCCCTCTGCTGTGCGATGTTCTCCCGCCGAGCCTTCGGGCTATCGCGCCGGTCACACTGGCGACTGGGGCACCGGCTCGATGTCGGAAATGTCGCATTCGCAGAGGCTTCAGCCTCGGCCAGCCGTGTAGATCTTGCACGGTTCTCCTCGCTGGCAGCGATCTTGCAAGATTCTTCACGTCTGGGTGTGGTCTGTCGTGCAAGGTCTACTGCGCTGGGGAGACCTTGCAGCTTTCTTCCCGTCGGGGCATGGAAAGAGCTGCAAGATCGGCGCGAGCATGAAAAGTCGTGCAAGATCCGCGGGCGGTGAGGCGGAGGCGGCGAGGCGTTGCTGGCGGAGACGGCAGGGCCGTCGTCGGCAGGGATGTTGCGGCCGAGGAGGCGTCACCCGCCTGAGGGCTGTCATTCTCGCGGTGAGGTGGCTGCGCAGAAGACTCCCGGGCATGGAGATTTGTGCAAGATCCGCTCGGAGGCCCGACCTTGCAAGCCGATACCCGCCAGAACTGGTACCAGCTTGCAAGATCCACTCAGGCGCGCAAAGACGTGCAAGATCCGCGCAACCGCCGAACAGCCCGCTCTAAGCGGTGGGAGTGACCGGCAGATAGACCCGCCCACCCGCATCCACGAACTCGGTCGACTTGGCTTTCATCCCGGCCGCCCGAATCTCATGGCTGATCTTCATGGAGCAGAACTTGGGCCCGCACATGGAGCAGAAGTGCGCGGTCTTGGCCGGCGCCGCAGGCAACGTCTCATCGTGGTACGACCGAGCGGTCTCCGGATCCAGCGCCAGCTCGAACTGGTCCTCCCACCGGAAGTCGAACCGGGCCCGGGACAGCGCGTCATCCCACTCTTGAGCCCCAGGATGCCCCTTGGCGATGTCCGCCGCATGCGCCGCGATCTTGTAGGCGATCATCCCGGCCTTGACGTCCTCTTTGTTGGGCAGCCCGAGGTGTTCCTTGGGTGTGACGTAGCAGAGCATCGCCGTCCCGAACCATCCGATCATGGCCGCCCCGATGGCCGAGGTGATGTGGTCGTAGGCGGGCGCGATGTCGGTGGCCAGCGGCCCGAGGGTGTAGAACGGCGCCCCGCCGCACAGCTCGACCTGGAGGTCCACGTTCTCCTTGATCTTGTGCATGGGCACGTGCCCGGGCCCTTCGACCATGACCTGGACGTCGTACTCCCAGGCGATGTGGGTGAGTTCGCCGAGGGTGCGCAGCTCAGCGAACTGGGCTTCGTCGTTGGCGTCGGCGATCGACCCGGGTCGCAGCCCGTCGCCGAGGGAGAACGTGATGTCGTACTCCCGGAAGATCTCGCAGAGTTCCCGGAAGTGGGTGTAGAGGAAGTTCTCCCGGTGTTCGGCGAGGCACCAGGCCGCCATGATCGACCCGCCTCGGGAGACGATCCCGGTGACCCGTTCAGCGGCCATCGGCACGTAGGCCAGGAGCACGCCGGCGTGGATCGTCATGTAGTCGACGCCCTGCTCAGCCTGTTCGATGACGGTCTCCCGGAAGACCTCCCAGGACAGCTTGAGCGGGTCGCCTTTGACCTTTTCGAGCGCCTGGTAGAGCGGCACCGTGCCGATCGGGACGGGCGAGTTCCGTACGATCGCCTCGCGGGTCTCGTGAATGTGTTGCCCGGTGGACAGGTCCATCACGGTGTCGGCGCCCCATTGGGTGGCCCAGGTGAGTTTTTCGACCTCTTCGTCGATCGACGAGGTGACCGCCGACGTGCCGATGTTGGCGTTGACCTTCACCAGGAACCGCGAACCGATGATCATCGGCTCGGACTCGGGGTGGTTGATGTTGGCGGGCAGCACCGCCCGTCCGGCGGCGATCTCGTCGCGCACGAGCGAGGCCGGGACGCCTTCGCGGACGGCGACGTATTCCATCTCCGGCGTGATGATCCCGGCGCGCGCGGAGGCGAGCTGGGTTCGTCCGGTCTGCCACGGTTTCCGCAGCGGCGGCAGCCCGGCCGAGGGTTCACTGCCGGGACCGGACGTGTCGTAGAGCCGCACCGGCGGGTTGTCGCCGGTCAGCACGACCTCGGTGAACGGCACCCGGATGTCCGGGCGGGGACCTTCCACGTAGACCTTGCGACGCATGACCATTCCTCCCCAAATTTGGATAAAACCGGCAGCGAACGGCAGTGTTGGACCACCGGCCGTACCGCCGGAGATCTAGATGGACCACCCGAAGTGGTCCAGTGGGCCCGGCCCGGCTCCGAGCCGCCACGAGCTGCCGCCGCGCAGACCCCGGTTCACGTAGTCCTTGGCCGCCGCGACCGCGTCCGGCACCGCGTCGCCGGCGGCCAGCCGCACCGCGATCGCCGACGAGAACGTGCAACCCGAACCATGGTTGTTTCCGGTCACGACCGGCTCACCGCGCAGCAGCGTCGTCTCTCCCGCGACATGCAGGACGTCGAGCGCCAGCTCACTTCCGGTCACCACGACGGCGCGCGGCCCGAGGGCCGCGAGCTCGGCCGCCGCCGAGATCATCTCCTCGGTGGTCTCCACTCGCCGCCCCAGGAGGGCGCCGGCTTCGTGCCGGTTCGGAGTCAACACGCAGGGGTACGCCGTAAGCACCCCGACAACCGCAGCCTCCCCCAGCCGGCTGCCCGCGGTGGCCACCAGAACCGGGTCGACGACGAGGTTGGGCAGATCGTCCACACGCGACGCGATCAACTTGGCCACGGCCGGATCCGAGATCATCCCGACCTTGACCGCGGCCACCGGCAGATCCGACAGCACGGCGTCGAGCTGAGCCGCCACGACGTCGACGGGCACCGGGTGGATTGCGGTGACCCCGAGCGTGTTCTGCGCCGTGATGGCGGTGAGTACCGAGGTCCCGAAGGCACCGAGCGCGGCGAACGTCTTCAGATCCGCCTGGATCCCGGCACCCCCACCGGAGTCCGACCCGGCGATCGTCAACACGACCGGAGGAGTCACCACCCACCCCCGGCACCCGACATGGCGCCCACCGACGCCGTTGACAGTTCGCGGGCGGTGCGTTCGGGATCGGGGGAACGCATCACCGCGCCCATCACCGCGATCCCGGCCGCGCCGGCCGCCACGCACTCCGCCGCCTGCTCAGAGGTCTCGATGCCACCGAGCGCCAGCCAGGGCACGGGCGCGCGCAGTTCGGCGGCCCCCGTGGCCCCGAGCGCGGGCCCGTACCCCGGTTTCGACGAGGTCGGGTGGATCGGCGACACCGTCACGTAGTCCACACCCGACAGATCCTCCGTGCCGTGCCACGAACGCCCGATCAGCGAGACCCCGGACGGGAGTGGATCAGAACCGGACAGGTGCACGGCGGCCCCACCGAGCGGATCCGGCCCCGCGATGATCAACCGATTCGCCGGGACGACCGACCGGAGCTTCGTGGCCAGGGCCGCGCGGTCGCCGTACGAAAGATCCCTCTCACGCAGAATGACCCACGCGGCGCCGCCGCGGACCGCCGCCCGGACCACCTCGATCAGCGAACCGGAAGCGGACCGCCGATCGGTGAGCACAACGAGTCCGCCCGGGGTCACCATTGCGCGAGGCCGTCGTCGGCGGTGGACGCGACCGCGTGGAATCGCCGTGGGATGCGCCCGGCGGAGCGGGCGAGCCGGCCGGCTGTGACCGCATGCCGCATCGCCGTGGCCATCGCCACCGGATCGTCGGCCCGGGTGATCGCGCTGGCGATGAGAACCGCGTCACACCCGAGTTCCATGGCGAGCGCCGCGTCCGAGGCGGTGCCGATGCCGGCGTCGAGCACCACCGGAACGTCGACGCCCTGCACGATCAACTCGATGTGGTGCGGATTGGAGATCCCCAGGCCGGAACCGATCGGCGACCCGGCCGGCATCACCGCGGCACAGCCGGCGTCAGCGAGACGGCGGGCCAGGATCGGATCATCGCTGGTGTACGGCAGCACGGTGAACCCGTCAGCGACGAGTGTCTCGGCCGCTCGCAGGAGTTCGATCCCGTCCGGCAGCAGTGTGCGTTCGTCCCCGATGACCTCGAGTTTGATCAGATCCGTCTCGAAGGCTTCCCGCGCCATCTGTGCGGTCTTGACCGCATCACCGGCGGTGTAGCAGCCGGCCGTGTTCGGCAGCACCCGCACGCCGAGCCGGTCCAGCATCGGCAGCAGTCCCGGGCCGGCCGCGTCCACCCGCCGCAGCGCCACCGTGACCAGGGTCGACTCGGACGCGGCGATGGCCTCCTCCAGCGCGGTGAGGCTGTTCGCCCCGCCGGTGCCGAGGATCAGCCCGTTCTCCGGAAGGAACGTCACGTCAGCCTCCCTGCGCGGCGGTGAGGACCTCGATCCGGTCGCCGTCCACGAGGTCCACCTCCGACCAGGTCGAACGCGGCACGACGGTGCCGTTGACCGCGACCGCCACCCCACGCTGGGCGGCGATGATCTCGGCGACCAGGGTCGCGACCGAGCAGGTGCCGGGCCGGCTCTGGGCCTGGCCGTTGATCGTCAGCTTCATCGGAACCTCCCGGGACCGAACGCGTCGAGAATCGGATCGGCCGAGCCGGTGAGCACCAGGTCGGCGATGAGTCGTGCGGTGATCGGGGCGAGCAGGATGCCGTTGCGGAAGTGACCGGCCGCCACGACCACCCGGCGGTCGTCGTCGAGGAACCCGAGGATCGGCGCGTTGTCCGGAGTGCCCGGCCGGTGCCCGACGGTGACCTCGGCGAGTTCGTGTTCGGCCAGGCCGGGCACCAGGTCGAGGGCGGCGCGCAGCAGGTCGTGCACGCCGCCGGCGGTGGGCATCCGGTCGGCGCGTTCCTCCTGGGTGGCGCCGACCACGACCTCGCCGTCGGCGCGCGGGACCAGGTAGACGTGCCGTCCGTCGGCGGCGCCGTCGATCACGTGCTTGAGCAGGCCGGGTTCGCCGCGCAGGCGGAGGACCTGGCCTTTGACCGGCCGGATCGGCAACCCGGTGAGCGCCGCGGTCCGAGAACCGGCAGCGACGATGATCACGTCGGCGTCCACCTCGGACAGCTCTGTCACCTGGCGCTGGGTGATCCGGCCCGCCAACCGAGCCCGCAAGACGGCGACGACCTTGCGCGGATCGACCTGGTGCTCGGCCGCCGCGTACGCCCCCGCCCGGACCCGAGGCGAGATCGCCGGCTCGAGATCACGCACCTGGGACCCGGTCAGCGAGGTCAGCTTCTGGTGCTTCCACTCCCGTGCCGCCTCGGCCGCGTCATCCGCCGTCAGCGCCAGCGAAAGCGTCCCCGCCCGGTCGTAGCCGACGTCGCCGAGACCGGCCGCGAACGAGGGCCACAACTCGTGTCCGGCTTCCAGCAGCCGGGTGAGATGCGGATATTCGAAAGCCGACTCCCCGCCGGGCGCGAGCATCCCGGCCGCGACATGCCAGGCCCCGTCCGACCCGTCGGGTGCCGAATCGTAGACCGTGACGTCAGCGCCACGTTCCAGCAGTTCGGCAGCGATGGAGAGCCCGATGATGCCCCCACCGACAAGAGCGACGCGGGTCATGGCAGTGCCGGTCATGGCAGGACCGCCAGGAATTCCGCGACCGCTCCCTTCGGATCCGCCGCGAAGGCGGAGACAGCCGCGACCCCGTGCACCGCGAGCAGCGGCACCCGTTCCGCGGTGATACCGCCGATCGCCAGAACCGGAGTGCCCGGCACCGCGTCGGCGACGGCCGCGATCGCGGCCGGCCCGAGTGGTGGTGGCAGTCCGTCCTTGGTGGACGTGTGGAAGGTCGGCCCGACACCGAGGTAACTGGCCCCGGCGTCGACCGCGGACCGCGCCGCAAGCGGATCACGACAGGTGGCGCCGACGATCGCGGACGGCCCAAGAATCCGGCGGCCAGCGGACACCGGCAGATCCTCGGCCCCGAGGTGCACCCCGTCGGCCCCGGCCGCGAGCGCCACCCCGACCCGGTCGTTCACCAGCACGATCGTGCCGGCCGGCCGGCACACTGCGATTGCGGCGCAGGTCAACGCGTACGCCGAAGCGTCGTTGCTCTTGACTCTGATCTGGACAGCCACGTCGGGAAGCCCGGCCACACCGCGAACGACGTCGATGTCGTCGGTTATGACGTGGATACGGGGAAACGATGTGCCCATGAAGCACTCCTCCCTGCGCCGGCATGACCCGGATCAGGTTCGACGGTCGGGGGCCGCATCAGCCCCCCTCTCAGCCCGGTGCCCGGACTCCCGTGGGTTGTTGTAACCGGACCATAACCGGTCCGTGACGAGAAAACTAGCGGACGTCCCAGACCGGCTCGGGCACCTCGACCACTTCGCCGTCCCCTCTGAACAGCACGAAGCGATCGAAAGACCTGGTGAACCACCTGTCGTGGGTGACCGCGATCACCGTGCCGTCGAACGCCTTCAACCCTTCCTCCAGTGCTTCGGCGGAGGCGAGGTCGAGGTTGTCGGTCGGCTCGTCGAGGAGCAGCACGGTCGCCCCGGACAGTTCGAGCAGCAGCACCAGGAACCGGGCCTGCTGCCCACCGGAGAGGGTGCCGAACCGCTGGTCCCCCTGGGCGGCCAGCTCGTACCGGTTGAGATGTTTCATGGCCCCGGCCCGGTCCTGTCCGGACCGGTGCTCGTCACCGCGCCAGAGGATCTCGACGAGGGTCTTCTCGACGAGTTCCGGCCGGTCGTGGGTCTGCGAGAAGTGGCCGGGCCGGACCCTCGCCCCGAGGCGGGCCTTGCCGTCGTGCGAGACGTGCGCGAGCGGCGCCCCGTCGACCGGTTTGTGCTCCTGGTCGGGATCGGTGCCGCCGGCCGCGAGCAGGCGCAGGAAGTGCGACTTCCCGGTGCCGTTCGCGCCGAGCACGGCCACCCGGTCGCCGTACCAGATCTCCAGGTCGAACGGGAACGTCAGGTTCTCGAGTTCGAGCTGCTCACAAATGACCGCGCGTTTGCCGGTGCGGCCGCCACGCAGGTTCATCTTGACGGCCTGGTCCTTCGGCGGCAGCGGCGGCGGGCCGGCCTCCTCGAACTTGCGGAGCCGGGTCTGCGCAGCCTGATATCGGGACGCCAGGCCGTCGTTGTAGGCGGCCTTGTTCTTGAGCATGAAGACCAGTTCCTTGATCTTCTCGTGCTCCTCGTCCCAGCGGCGGCGCAGTTCCTCCATGCGCTCGTGCCGGTTCATCCGGGCCTCGTGCCAGGAGGCGAACCCGCCCGGATGGGTCCAGGCGCTGCCGCCCTCGACGGCGACGACCCGGCTCGCGGTCTCGGCCAGCAGCTCCCGGTCGTGCGAGACGTAGAGGATCGACTTGTTCGACTCGCGCATCCGTTGCTCGAGCCAGCGTTTGGCGGGCACGTCGAGGAAGTTGTCCGGCTCGTCGAGCAGCAGCACCTCGTCGTTGCCGCGCAGCAGCAGGTCGAGGGCGAACCGTTTCTGCTCGCCGCCGGACAGGGTCCGCACGATGCGGGACCGCGCCTCCTCCCACGGCTTGCCGAGGATGGCGACTGTCACCGTGTCGAAGAGCACCTCGGCGTCGTAACCACCGACCTCACCCCAGTGGGCGAGCGCGTTGGCGTACGCGATCTGGCTCTTCTCGGTCTCGCCGAGCGCCGCGGCAGCCACCCGCAGCCGTTCGCCGGCTTCGCGCAGTCCGGGTGAGACGAGCGACAACGCAAGATCCTCGAGCGTACGGTCGTCGCCGATCATCCCGATGAACTGGCGCATCACCCCGAGCCCACCGGCCCGCGCGATGGTCCCGCTCTGGGTCGGTATGTCACCGGCCACCATGCGCATGAGCGTGGTCTTGCCCGCCCCGTTGGGACCGACGAGTGCGACCTTCTGCCCCTCGCCGACCCGGAACGACACGTCGGCGAACAACTCCCGCCCGTCCGGGAGCACAAAACCGGCGCCGGCGACATCCACGTAACCCATGGCGGCATCCTCCCTGTCAGTACCGGTTCAGTCAGCCGATTTTCCGCTGACCCGCAACACCCGGAACCCCTTCTGACTGGCCGTTCTCTCCACGGTCCAGCCCAGGCCGACCAGCCACGTGTGCAGCGAGTCACCACCGAGGTTCCGGTTGATCACCAGCCAGGCCACACCGCCCGGTGCCAGCCGGGGCAGCCAGCGCTCCAGCAGGTTGTGCAGCTCGGCCTTGCCGATGTGGGTGGGCGGGTTGCTCCAGATCTCCGTGAACGTCACATCATCCGGCACCTCGTCGGGCGCCCGGACCAGCACCCGCTCACCGAGGCCGAGGCGGCCGGCATTTTCCACGGCCAGATCACGGGCCCGGGAGTTGACGTCGACCGCGTAGACGGTCACCTGGGGGGCCTCACTGGCCAGCACAGCTGCGATCGGGCCATACCCACACCCAAGGTCGAGGAAGACGCCCTCGGCGCGTGAGTCGGGCAGCCCGGCCTTGCGCAGCAGCACGGCGGTGCCCGGGTCGAGACGGCCGGCCGAGAAGACCCCGGAGGCCACGGCCAGCCGGTAGTCGCGGCCGGCAACGGTGAACTCGATCTCGCCACGCCGCATCGGCGCGTCGGGATCGGCGGTGAAGTAGTGGTCGGCGGTCACCCGACAAGTGTCGCGCCGCGGGGTGACGAGCGCCTCGCCGGGGTGGCGGACACCGTGTGCGTTCATAGATCAGCGTGCGCGCCTAGCTTGAGCCCATGCGGTACGTCACCCCGACGCGCTCCGCCCACCGCGCCGCACCGGCGGGCGGTCTGTCCCTCCCGATTCGACTTCCCGCCCGTGGCCAGCATCGCCGCCGGTCCCGGCGCCACCTGCGGCGCGAGCCGCTGACCACCCATCTGTTCACTCGTGGCCTGGCCGGCCTGATCGTGCTCGGCATCGTGGTGATGCTGGGTGTCCTCATCGTCGCCGACGATCGCCGGCGCCCGGCTCAGCTCGCCTCGGCCGAGGTCGACGCGCGAATCGCGACGCGCGAGGTCGATCCGGCGCCGCTGCGCGCCGACGAGGTCTTCCCGGCCGGCATCACCGCCTTCGGCGTCACCCGGTCCGACCTCACCGCCGACTGCACCCTTGCGGCCGGCGGCGCCCTACGCACGACCCTTCAGCGGTACGGGTGCTCGCAGGCGGTCCGGGCCGCTCTCACGGTTCCGTACGCCGACTACCGGATCACCGCCGGCATGCTGAACCTGCCCGACACGACGAGCGCGATGGCCGTCGGTGATCAGGTCCGCTACCTGGTGGAGACGGGTGACGGCAGTTTCGCGGAGATGTCCGGCGCGGCGACCGGGCCGGGCACCCCGGTCCTGTGGCGCACCCGCGGCCACTACGTCATGTACTGCGTGATCACCGGCCCGTCGGGCGAGCTGGTCGCACCGGACGCCCCGCAGGTGGCCCAGCTGGCCCACGACATCCTCGACACCCACCTGCACGACACGGTCCTGATCCGCCGAGCGTCCTAGCCCCGTTCAGGCGCGCAGGCGCCTGGTGGCCTCGGCACGGGCCGCGTACTCGGCCTCACCTGGGTAACCGACCGCGACCAGGGTGAGCCCGTGTGCGGCCGCGACCATCACCTCGCTGGACCGCTCACGCATGGTCAGCAGCTTGGCCGGCCACTCCGGCTCCCGCCGGCCGTCACCGACGGTGAGCATCGCCCCGACCAGGCTGCGCACCATGGCCTGACAGAACGCGTCCGCCTGCACGGTCGCCACACAGACCCCGTCCGGCTCCCGTCGCCAGTCCAGCCGGTTGATCGCCCGGATCGTGGTGGCGTGCTCCTTGCGCTTACAGAACGCCGCGAAGTCGTGCTCCCCCACCAGCCCGGCCGCGGCGGCGTTCAGCCGGTCCAGGTCGAGCGGACGCATCCAGCCCAGCGTGTCGTGCCGGCGCAGCGGCTCCGGCCCCCATGGTGTGTCGGTGACGCGGTACTCGTACCGCCGGAAGGTCGCCGAGAACCGCGCGTCGAACGTGTCCGGCACCGGCACGATCGCCCGCACCCGGGCATCCGCCGGCAGCACCGCGTCGAGCCGCCGCAGCAGCGAGCCCTCCAGTTCGGTCCAGCGTTCCACCGGCAGATCGACGTGACAGACCTGCCCGGTGGCATGCACTCCGGCGTCGGTTCGCCCGGCGACGGTCAGCCCGAGCGGCGTCTCCGCTCCGATCAAACGAGCAAAAGCCTCGATCAAGACCCCGGCGACGGTACGGCGTCCCGGCTGAGCCGCCCAGCCGGAGAAGTCGCCGCCGTCATATGACACGTCGAGTCGAAGCCGAATGGTGTCCATGCTCTCTCCAGGTATGGCCGAGGCCCGGCACCCCGAAGGATGCCGGGCCTCGCCCGTGTTCGATCCGATCCGTGCGGATCAGGCCTTGTCGGTGTCGTCGCCCTCGGCCTTGTCGCCGGAAGCGCTCACCGGCGCCTCGGCGTCCTGGTCGTCGTCGGCCTTGGCGGCAGCGACCGGGGTCTCGTCCTCGGGGGCGAGGGCCTCGACCTTGGCCTGCTGCGCGGCGGCCTTACGGGCCTCCTTGGACGGGCCGGTGCTGGCCGCGACCTGGAGCTCCTCGACCAGCTCGATGACGGCCATCGGAGCGGCGTCACCCTTGCGCGGGCCGATCTTGGTGATCCGGGTGTACCCACCGGGGCGGTTGGCGTACCGCGGAGCGATCTGCTCGAACAGGGCGTACACGACGTCCTTGTCCTTCACGGTGGCCAGCACCCGGCGACGGGCGTGCAGGTCGCCGCGCTTGGCCTTCGTGACCAGCTGCTCAGCCAGCGGGCGGAGCCGCCTGGCCTTCGACTCGGTGGTCTTGATCTTCCCGTGCCGGAAGAGCTCGGTGGCCAGGTTGGCCAGGATGAGCTTCTCGTGGGCCGGGCTGCCGCCGAGGCGGGCACCCTTGGTGGGCGTGGGCATTTCAATTGCTCCTTGAAATGGGGCGCAGCCGAGCTCTTAGAGCTGCTCGGTCTCGCGGTAGTCGTCGGTGTCGTAGTCCACGTCGCCGAACGAGTCGACCACGTGCGCGGGGTCGAAGGACGGCGCGCTGTCCTTCAGGCCCAGGCCCATCCCGGCGAGCTTCATCTTGACCTCGTCGATCGACTTCTGGCCGAAGTTCCGGATGTCCAGAAGGTCAGCCTCCGTACGCCCTATCAACTCGCCCACGCTGTTGATGCCCTCGCGCTTGAGGCAGTTGTACGACCGAACGGTGAGGTCCAGCTCCTCGATCGGCAGGGCCAGGTCGGCAGCGAGCTGCGCGTCCTGCGGCGACGGGCCGATGTCGATGCCCTCGGCGGTCTCGTCGAGCTCACGGCAGAGGCCGAAGAGTTCCACGAGGGTCGAGCCGGCCGAGGCCAGCGCGGTCCGGGGGGAGATCGACGCCTTCGACTCGACGTCGATGATCAGGCGGTCGAAGTCGGTGCGCTGCTCGACACGGGTGGCCTCGACGCGGTACGTGACCTTGAGCACCGGCGAGTAGATCGAGTCGACCGGGATACGGCCGATCTCGGCGCCGGCGTTCTTGTTCTGCGCCGCGGTGACGTAGCCACGACCGCGCTCGACGGTCAGCTCCATGTCCAGCCGGCCCTTGCTGTTCAGGGTCGCCAGCTTCAGATCGGGGTTGTGCACGGACACACCGGCCGGGGGCTGGATGTCACCGGCGGTGACGTCGCCCGGGCCCTGCTTACGCAGGTACATGCTGACCGGCTCATCGTGCTCGGAGCTGACGGTGAGCTCCTTGACGTTCATGACGAGCTCGACCACGTCCTCCTTGACACCGGGGATCGTGGTGAACTCGTGCAGCACGCCGTCGATCTTGATGCTGGTGACCGCCGCGCCCGGGATGGACGACAGCAGGGTCCGCCGAAGGGAGTTACCGAGGGTGTAGCCGAAGCCCGGCTCCAGCGGTTCGATGGTGAACCGGGACCGGGTCTCGCTGAGCGACTCCTCCGAGAGGGTCGGCCGCTGGCTGATGAGCACGCTGTTCTTCTTTCTGTCGGGCCACCCGCTATTTGATGGCCATACAAGGGGCTCCGCCCCCCGTATTCCCCCCGGAAGGGCCAGGAACCGACGGAGTCGGTGCTGTCTTCTCGGGCAACACGGAGGGCTTCGCCCGCGTTGCTACTTGCTGTAAAGCTCGACGATCAGCTGCTCCTGGACCTGCGTGTCGATGACAGCGCGGGCCGGGAGCGAGTGGATCAGGATCTTCATCTCGCTGGGGATCGGCTCCAGCCACGCCGGAACCGGCTTGGAGCCGGCCTGGGCCTGGGCGACGACGAAGGGCGTGAGCTCCTTCGACTTCTCCCGGAGCGTGACGATGTCCTTGTCCCGGACGCGGTACGACGGGATGTCGACCTTGACGCCGTTCACCAGGAAGTGGCCGTGCTTGACCAGCTGGCGGGCGGCGTCACGGGACGCGGCGTAGCCGGCCCGGTAGACGACGTTGTCGAGACGCGACTCGAGGATCTGCAGCAGCACCTCACCGGTCTTGCCGGGCTTGGTGACAGCCTCCTCGTAGTAACCGCGGAACTGCTTCTCGAGCACGCCGTACACGCGACGGGCCTTCTGCTTCTCGCGGTGCTGGAGCAGGTACTCGGTCTCCTTGGTCCGGCCACGGCCGTGCTGGCCGGGCGGGAAGGGACGCGACTCGAACGGGCACTTCGGCCCATCGCACTTGCTGCCCTTGAGGAACAGCTTCATCTTCTCGCGGCGGCAGCGCTTGCAGTCCGCACCTGTGTAACGAGCCATCTCTGTATCCCCCTCAGACCCGGCGACGCTTCGGCGGGCGGCAACCGTTGTGCGGCTGCGGCGTGACGTCGGAGATCTGCCCGACCTCGAGGCCGGCGGCCTGCAGCGAACGGATGGCGGTCTCCCGGCCGGAGCCCGGACCCTTGACGAACACGTCGACCTTGCGCATGCCGTGCTCCATGGCACGACGGGCGGCCGCCTCGGCAGCGAGCTGCGCGGCGAACGGGGTCGACTTGCGGGAGCCCTTGAAGCCCACCTGGCCGGACGAGGCCCAGGAGATGACCGCACCGGTCGGGTCGGTGATCGACACGATGGTGTTGTTGAAGGTGCTCTTGATGTGCGCCTGCCCATGGGCGACGTTCTTGCGTTCCTTGCGCCGGACCTTCTTTACTGCGGCCCCAGCGCGTGCCTTCGGTGGCATAAGTCAGTGCGCTCCTATTACTTCCGACCGGGCTTCTTCTTACCGGCGACCGTCCGCTTCGGACCCTTGCGGGTACGCGCGTTGGTCCGGGTCCGCTGTCCACGCACGGGCAGGCCCTTGCGGTGGCGGATACCGGCGTAGCAACCGATCTCAACCTTGCGGCGGATGTCCGCAGCGACCTCGCGGCGCAGGTCGCCCTCAACCTTGAAGTTGGCCTCGATGTAGTCGCGGAGCTGAACCAGCTCCTCTTCCGTGAGGTCCTTGGCGCGCTTGTTCAGGTCAATCGCGGTAGCAGTCAGTGTCTCCACGGCACGGGTACGCCCGATGCCGTAGATGTAGGTGAGCGCGATCTCCAACCGCTTCTCGCGGGGGAGATCGACGCCGACGAGACGAGCCATTACTGGCGGTACTCCTCGTTCGTGATCCCGGAGGTCTGTGCCCGTCCCCTCCCGCCTGCTGGCGGGCCCCGGCCTCCGACCGGGGGTACAGCCGCGGTTGCCCACGGCCGGGACGAGCTTGTTCAGTGGTGCGGATCCAGCTGCGCGGGGCTCAGCCCTGACGCTGCTTGTGGCGCGGGTCGGTCGAGCAGATGACCATGACCCGGCCGTGCCGCCGGATGACCCGGCAGTTGTTGCAGATCCGCTTGACGCTCGGCTTGACCTTCACGGTTTGCCTTAACTCTCAGTCAGACGGGATTGGTGTTTCCCCGCGACCCGCTTACTTGTAGCGGTAGACGATTCGCCCACGGGTCAGGTCGTACGGCGAGAGCTCGACGACGACCCTGTCCTCGGGAAGGATGCGGATGTAGTGCTGACGCATCTTCCCGGAGATGTGTGCCAGGACCCTGTGACCATTGGCGAGCTCCACCCGGAACATAGCGTTCGGTAGGGGCTCGATCACACGGCCTTCGATCTCGATGGCTCCGTCTTTCTTTGGCATGTCCTCCGCTACCTGACATCGGGTTCTTGGGGCAGGCTTGCGCAACGTCACATCCGAGCCCACGATGGGGCCCGAACCAGCCGCGGCTCCCACCGGTCCTCGAAGCGCTTGAGGACATGAAGGAGTGGACGCTACGCGCCAGCGAGCCAGTCTACGCGCCCGTAACAGCGACGCCAAACCGAGGGTTCCGTAACCCGCTGTCGGGCGTGTTCTGACCGGACAACTCGACCATATCCGTCTCAGTGGCCTCGATTGCCCCGGTCTCTGAAGTGCGCCACAAGTCCGAACACCACGGGGATCAACACCCAGCCCGGCCAGAAGTAGTGCCACTCCCCCGAGCCGAGGCTGCTCATCGCCCACACCACGACGCAGACCAGGAAGACCCCGAGAATCCCCGGGAACGGCGACCGGCCCGGCCGGCGGTGGTCGCCTGACTCCGGCGCTGCGGCACTCCGGCGCGGCTCCACCTGGGCCTTCTCCACCGGGACCGTGCCGGGCAGGTCAGCGAGCAGACCCTCCAGGTCGCCGTAGGTCTTCGCCGAATACGCCTTCTGCACGCGCTCGTCATACTCGCTCAGGTCCAGCCGGCCCTGGTCCAGCGCCTGCTTCAGCTGCTCGGCAACCTTCTCGCGGTCACCGTCGCCAGCCCGCATCCCCTCGTGCACCATGCGTCTCAGCATGGCAGGACAACGCCATCGACGCCTATGGCTGACGAGCCGTGACCAGCTCACCCAGACGGGCCCGGCCGCCATCCGGCGCGGTGGTCACCCACACCCCGTCTTCCAGCAGCGCCATCGTGTGCTCGACGTGCGCCGCGAACGAGTTGTCCCGGGTCACCACGGTCCAGCCGTCCTCCAGCTCCGCGGTCCGCGGTGAGCCCATCGTGATCATCGGCTCGATGGCCAGGGCCAGACCCGGCTGGAGCTTGATCCCGCGGCCCGGCTTGCCGTGGTTGAGGATGTGCGGGTCCTGGTGCATCTCCGTGCCGATGCCGTGGCCGCCGTAGCCGTCCACGATCCCGTACCGCCCGGCCTTGCGGATCGACCGCTCGATGTTGAACGAGATGTCGGTCTGCTTGCCTCGCCCGTTGAGGATGCCCCGGGCCGCCGCCGCGATCCCGGCCCACATCGCGTCCTCGGCCACCTCGGCCATCCGCAGCAGCGCCGGGTCGGTAGCGCCCACGCCGACGGTGATCGCCGAGTCGCCGTGCCAGCCGTCCAGGATCGCGCCACAGTCCAGCGAGATCAGGTCGCCCTCGCGCAGCACCTGCTCGGCGCTCGGGATGCCGTGCACGACCTGCTCGTTCACCGAGGCGCAGATCGAGGCCGGGAAGCCGTGGTAGCCCTTGAAGGACGGCACGGCGCCCGCGTCACGGATCACCTTCTCGGCGATCGCGTCCAGATCCGCTGTGGAGACGCCGGGGGCGACCGCCGCGCGCATCGCATCCAGCGCCGCCGCGACGACCAGGCCGGCCGCCCGCATCAACTCGATCTGCTCGGGAGTCTTCAGCTGGATGTTCAGCTCTTGGCGGCGCATGGCGGTGAGCCTAACTCTCTGGGTCTCAACATGCCGCCGCCGCCCCGGGAGGCACCCGGGGCGGCGGCGGTCCGACTACTTGGGGGCGGGATCAGCCGCCGTACGACCGCAGGGCGTCGATGGCGCGGACGGTGACGTCCTCCACCGGGCCGGTGGCGTCGATGCCCACCAGCTTGCCCTGAGCGCCGTAGAAGTCGACCAGGGGCGCGGTCTTGTCCGCGTACTCGACGAGACGGTTACCGATGGTCTCGGCCTTGTCGTCGTCGCGCTGGAACAGCTCGCTGCCACAGCGGTCGCAGATGTTCTCCTTGCTCGTCGGGTCGAACTCGACGTGCCAGATCTTTCCGCAACCACGACAGGTCCGACGGCCGGACAGCCGGCGGATGACCTCGTCGTCGTCGACCACGAGCTCCATCACCAGATCCAGCGCGGTGCCCAGGTCGGCCAGCAGCTTGTCCAGGGCCGACGCCTGCGGCACGGTCCGCGGGAAGCCGTCCAGCAGGAAGCCGTCGCCGGCGTCCGGCTCGGCGAGCCGGTCGCGGACCATGTTGATGGTGACCTCGTCCGGGACCAGCTGCCCGGCGTCCATGTAGCGCTTGGCTTCGACGCCCAGCGGCGTCCCCTGCGACACGTTCGCCCGGAAGATGTCCCCGGTCGAGATCTTCGGTACGGCGAGATGGGCGGCGATGAACTCAGCCTGGGTCCCCTTGCCGGCCCCCGGAGGGCCCACCAGTACCAGCCGCACCTACATCGCCTCGCTTCGGTCAGGAAGAACCACGCCCACCGTCGACGCCAGAGCCCCCCGGCCCTGCGTACCCACTACCGGAGGAACCCTTCGTAGTTCCGCTGCATGAGTTGGCTCTCGATCTGCTTCACAGTCTCCAGACCCACACCCACCATGATCAGCACTGCGGTACCACCGAACGGGAAGTTCTGGTACTGCGACTGATTCAGCCAGATGAAGAAGAAGTTGGGCAGAACCGAGATCAAGCCAAGGTACAGGGCGCCCGGCAGGGTGATTCGGCTGAGGATGAAGTCCAGGTAGTCGGCGGTCGGCTTGCCCGGGCGGATACCCGGCACGAACCCACCGTACTTCTTCATGTTCTCCGCGACCTCGGTCGGGTTGAACGTGATCGACACGTAGAAGTACGTGAAGAAGATGATCAGCAGGAACATCACGCCGATGTACAGGGGGCTGACCGGGTCGGCCAGGTGGTTCTGGATCCAGACCTGGTACGGCTTGAGGTTGTTCTTGTCGAAGAACTGTAGGTACAGCTGCGGCAGGTAGAGCAGCGAGGACGCGAAGATGACCGGGACGACACCCGCCTGGTTCACCTTCAGCGGGATGTAGGTGGAGGTGCCGCCGTACATCCGCCGGCCGATCATGCGCTTCGCGTACTGGACCGGGATCCGGCGCTGCGCCTGCTCGATGAAGACCACCAGCGCGATGATGACCACGACGAGGCCGATGACCAGGAAGAATTTCCCGGTGCTCGTCGACTCCTTGATGCTCCAGCCCTCACCGGGCAGGCGGGCCGCGATCGAGGTGAAGATCAGGACGGACATGCCGTTGCCGACACCCCGGTCGGTGATCAGCTCGCCGAGCCACATGACCATGCCGGTGCCGGCGGTCATCGTCATCACGAGGATGCTCAGCGTGAGCCACATCGGGATGCCGGTGCCCTCGGGGATGATCTGGAAGGTCGGGTCGTCCTGGTCGCACAGTCCGTTGAACAGCTGCCCGGTCCGGGCGAGCGCCACGAACGCCGAGGCCTGGAGAACCGCCAGACCGAGCGTCAGGTACCGGGTGTACTGCGTGATCTTCGCCTGGCCGCTCTGGCCCTCCTTGCGGAGCTGCTCCAGACGCGGGATGACCACGGTCAGCAGCTGCAGGATGATCGACGCGGTGATGTAGGGCATGATGCCCAGCGCGAAGACCGACAGCTGCAACAATGCGCCGCCGGAGAAGAGGTTCAGGAGATTCAGAATGCCGCTCGTGTCGGACTTGGCGACTTCGAGACAAGCCCGGACGTTGGCGTAGGACACCCCGGGGCTGGGCAATGTGGCACCGAGACGGTAGATGCCAACGATCGCTACCGTAAAGAGCAGCTTCTTCCGCAGGTCAGGCGTCCGAAGCGCACTCGTGAAGGCGGACAACAACTGATCCTCCTGCATGCTTGCCGAGTCAGACCGCGGCGGCCCCGCGCCCGGAACAAGGGCACCAAATACCGGACAGCCCGATTTGGCCGCCAGCCGAGCACTGTATCAGCCGCTGGAGTTGTGCCGCCCCCCAGGACACTGCCATCGCTAGATTCAGTTGACCAGATGCTACGCGGATGAGGCATCGACAGGCACCGTCACGCGACGGCCGGACCGGGTGCGCGCACGCTGGGCCCAGCTTATGCCGACCGGACAGGGCCCGGGACGCCCTGGCGACGGCCCGGCGAAGCACCCGAAGTCGTTGCCGCAGGTCCCTTTGGCGAAGAATGTGATGACATTCGATATCTTAAGTCTGTTGGCGACCCGGTCGGCGCGTCCGGCGCGGCGAGCGGTGGCCCCTCGGGAGGGCCGACGAAAAAAGGGCGCAGACACCCCACATGGCCACGGTCACCGAGAACCGTGAGACATAGGGATGCCTGCGCCCTTCCGGCGCCAGCCGACAGAACCGCCCGTTTGCGCCGCCCCGAACCTATTCAGGGCAGCACGAAACAGTCGAGTTCACTCCTCACGAAATCAGTGAGGAGACCCGAGGAGATTGCGCGACAAGTCGCCGAACCGGCCGACGATACAACGTCGTGTCAACATGCCGACATCGCCGATCAGTGACTTCCGGAAATCCTGCTTTCAGGCCCTCGACCACGAAACATGGGCGGCCTGGCGATTACGTCGAATCAGCAGCTGTAGTTCTTGCCCGAGCTGGTACGCACGCGCGTGACGCCACCACCGGAGGCGTCCTGGTACATCACCCGGAACTCGTGCGTGCCGGTCCCGGCGCAGTTGTACGAGATGCTGCTGCTGCCAGTGACCTTCTTGGTGGCCACGGTCTCCCAGCCGAACCAGCGGGAACGCTGGATGTTCAGGCTGCCGGACCCGGTGCCACAGTTCGGCCGGCTCACCGAGCCGGAGATCGTCGAGCCGCTCTTGCTCGGCGCCGAAACAGAGGGATTGCATTCCGCGGCGAGAGCCGGAGACGCCACCGTCAGGGCGCCGGCCGTCATAGCCGCACCGATGATCACCGCGCCGAATACACGCTTCATTTGTGATCCTCCTTAACCAACCTAAACGCCCCGTGCGAATAGGCTCATGGGAATGTATCAGCGACCGTTCACAGGAGCAACAGCCAACATCAACAAAGTGACGGAATGCATTCCCGGAATTGTGACCAGCGCACATCATTATTGGCCGGAATATTAAATAGCGCCCTGAGCGGCGGTTTTCCTATTGTCCACAACGCACGGACGAAACATTTCACGCCCGTTTCAGCCGGTTCGACGAAGATGTTTCGGGCCGCGTCCCCCGGCCGCGGACAGCAGAATGCCCGCAGGACGTGTGTCCTGCGGGCATTCTGTGACGCTCGTCAGCCACCAGGTGGCCGCACAGCGGTGTGCTTACAGCTCGGTGACGGAGCCACCCGCAGCCGCGATCTTCTCCTTGGCCGACTCGCTGAACGCGTGAGCCGAGATGGTCAGCGAAACGCCGCCCAGCTCGCCCGAGCCCAGCACCTTGACCGGCTGGCCCTTGCGGACGGCGCCGGCCTGAACCAGCTCCGCCGGACCGATCGAGCCGCCGTTGGGGAACAGCTCGGCGAGCCGGTCCAGGTTCACGACCTGGAAGACGACCTTGTTGCGGGGCCGGTTGCCCAGACCCTTCACCTTCGGCAGGCGCATGTGGATGGGCATCTGCCCACCCTCGAACGACGCCGGGGTGTTCTTACGGGCACCAGTGCCCTTGGTACCGCGACCGGCGGTCTTGCCCTTGGAACCCTCACCACGACCCACGCGGGTCTTGGCGGTCTTCGCACCGGGCGCCGGGCGCAGGTGGTGAACCTTGATCGCCATTACTCGACCTCCTCGACAGTGACGAGGTGGTTCACCGCGAAGATCATGCCCCGAATCTCGGGACGGTCCTCCTTGACCACCACATCGTTGATCCGCTTCAGGCCGAGCGACCGCAGGGAGTCCCGCTGGTTCTGCTTACGGCCGATCCCGGACCGGATCTGGGTGACCTTCAAGCGTGCCATCAGTGCACCGCCGCTTCCGCGCGCGCTGCCAGCATGGCGGCCGGCGCCACATCCTCGACCGGAAGGCCACGACGCTTCGCGACCATCTCCGGCGACTCGAGGCCCTTCAGAGCGGCCACGGTCGCGTGCACGATGTTGATCGGGTTCGAGGAGCCGAGGCTCTTCGACAGGATGTCGTGGATGCCGGCGCACTCCAGAACGGCACGCACCGGGCCACCGGCGATGACGCCGGTACCGGCGGACGCCGGCTTCAGCAGAACGACACCGGCCGCCGCCTCACCCGTGATGGGGTGCGGGATGGTCGCGCCGATCCGCGGAACCTTGAAGAAGTGCTTCTTGGCCTCCTCGACGCCCTTGGCGATCGCCGCGGGCACCTCCTTGGCCTTTCCGTAGCCGATACCGACGGTGCCGTCGCCGTCGCCGACGATGACCAGGGCGGTGAAGCTGAAGCGACGACCACCCTTGACGACCTTGGCGACACGGTTGATCGCGACGACCCGCTCGAGGTGCGGGGTCTTCTCGACGGGCGCGTTGCCGCGGCCGCCCTCGCGGCGGTTGTCCCGGCGGTTGCCACCCTCGGTGTTACCGCCGGACCCGCCGCCTCGGCGCTGCTGACCAGGCATTGGTCAATTCCTCCTAGAACTCGAGTCCGGCTTCGCGAGCGGCGTCCGCAAGCGCGGCGATCCGCCCCGCGTACTTGTTGCCACCCCGGTCGAAGACGACCTTGGAAATCCCCGCGGCCTTGGCACGCTCGGCGACCAGGGCGCCGACCTTGCCGGACAGCGCGGTCTTGTCGCCCTCGGCACCCCGGATCGAGGTGTCCAGCGTCGAGGCCGAAGCCAGCGTGTGGCCCTTGAGGTCGTCGATGATCTGCGCGGTGATGTGCCGCGCGGACCGCGTGACGACCAGGCGGGGACGCTCGGCCGTACCACGGACGTTCTTGCGGACCCGGAAGTGCCGACGCGCCTTGCCGACGGCACGCTTGGCGGCAACCCCGCCGCCGTTGCGGCGCTTGAGCAGCGTGGCGGTCACTTCTTACCTGCCTTTCCAGCCTTGCGGCGGATGACCTCACCCTGGTACTTGACACCCTTGCCCTTGTAGGGCTCCGGCGGGCGGATCTTGCGAATGTTCGCGGAGACCTCACCCACCAGCTGCTTGTCGATACCGGTGACAGTGAACTGGGTCGGCTTCTCGACCGAGAAGGTGATGCCGGCCGGGGGAACCACGAGCACCGGGTGCGAGAAGCCCAGAGCGAACTCCAGGTCCTTGCCCTTCGCGGTGACGCGGTAACCGGTGCCGTTGATCTCCAGCACCTTCTTGTAGCCCTCGGTGACGCCGACGATCATGTTGGCGACCAGGGTCCGCGAGAGGCCGTGCAGTTCCTTGGCCTTGCGCTCGTCGTTGGGCCGGTTGACGACCAGCTCGCCACCGTCCTGAGCGACCGTGATCGGCTCAGCGACGACGTGCGAGAGCTCGCCCTTGGGGCCCTTGACCTTGACGGTCTGGCCCGTGATGGTGACGTCGACGCCGGCCGGGACCGGGATCGACTTACGTCCGATTCGCGACATGTCTAAGTCTCCAGTTACCAGACGAAGGCGAGGACTTCCCCGCCAACGCTCCGCTTGCGGGCCTGCTTGTCGGTCAGCAGTCCCTGGGACGTCGAAATGATCGCGACACCGAGACCGCCGAGCACGCGCGGCAGCTCGTCGGACTTGGCGTAAACCCGCAGGCCCGGCTTCGAGACGCGCTTGATGCCGGCGAGGCTGCGCTCGCGGTTCTGGCCGTACTTGAGCTCAACGACCAGACGCTTGCCGACCGCGCCCTCCTCGGGCTCCTCAGACGTCCACGCGGCGATGTAACCCTCGGCCTTGAGGACCTCGGCGATGTTCGCCTTGATCTTCGAGTAGGGCATCGTCACCTTGTCGTGGTACGCCTGGTTGGCGTTACGCAGACGCGTGAGCATGTCTGCGATCGGGTCCGTCATCGTCATGGGTATTCGTCAACCTTTCTCGCCGGGGTTCCCGAGCAGGACTCAGGCCTACGGCGAAGCGGCATTACATTAAGGTCCGCCTGTTGGCCCGCCGCAGTGGGCGGGCCAGAGGACGGAAAGTTACCAGGAGGCCTTGGACACGCCGGGAAGCTCACCACGGTGGGCCATGTCCCGCACGCAAACCCGGCAGAGGCCGAACTTGCGGTAGACCGAGTGCGGACGCCCGCACTTCTGGCAGCGGGTGTAGGCACGCACGGCGAACTTCGGCTTCGCGGCAGCCTTCAGGATCAGCGCCTTCTTAGCCATACTCAGTTCTCCTTGAACGGGAAGCCCAGGAGCTTGAGCAGCGCCCGGCCCTCGTCGTCGGTCGACGCGGTGGTGACCACGGTGATGTCCATGCCCCGCGGCCGATCGATCTTGTCCTGGTCGATCTCGTGGAACACCGACTGCTCGGTCAGACCGAAGGTGTAGTTCCCGTGGCCGTCCAGCTTCCGGCCGTCGAGACCGCGGAAGTCGCGGATACGCGGCAGCGAGATGGACAGCAGCCGGTCCAGGAACTCCCACATCCGGTCGCCGCGGAGGGTGACCTTCGCGCCGATCGGCATGCCCTCACGCAGCTTGAACTGCGCGATGGACTTGGTCGCCCGGCGAACCAGCGGCTTCTGACCGGTGATGGTGGTCAGGTCACGGACCGCGCCGTCGATCAGCTTGGCATCGCGGGCAGCCTCGCCGACACCCATGTTGACGACGATCTTGACAAGACCGGGCGTCTGCATCGGGTTGCCGTACTTGAACTGCTCCTGGATGGCCGGCACGACCTCAGAGCGGTACTTCTGCTTGAGACGCGGCAGCGCCTTCTGCTCGGTAGCGGCAGTCATCAGAGTTCCTTACCGGTCGTACGCGCGATCCGGACCTTGTTGCCGTTCTCGTCAATCTTGTAACCGATGCGAGTCGGCTTACCGTCCTGGTCCAGCACCTGCACGTTCGAGATGTGGATGGCGGCTTCCTGAGTCACGATGCCACCGGTCTTCGAACCGCGCTGGTTCGTACGGATGCGCTCGTGCTTCTTGATCCGGTTGACGCCCTCGACCAGGACCTTGTCCCGCGCCGGGTAGGCCGCGATGACCTTGCCCTTGGCGCCCTTGTCCTTACCGGCGATGACGACGACCGTGTCGCCCTTCTTGATCTTCACGGTCAGAGCACCTCCGGCGCCAGGCTGATGATCTTCATGAACCGCTTGTCGCGCAGCTCGCGCCCGACCGGGCCGAAGATGCGGGTACCGCGGGGGTCCCCGCCGTCCTTGATGATGACGGCGGCGTTCTCGTCGAAACGGATGTACGAGCCGTCCGGACGGCGCCGCTCCTTGCTGGTGCGGACGACGACCGCCTTGACGACGTCACCCTTCTTCACACCGGCACCGGGAATGGCGTCCTTGACCGTGGCCACGATGACGTCGCCGATGCTCGCGTAACGGCGACCGGAGCCACCGAGCACCCGGATGCACAGGATCTCCCGGGCACCCGTGTTGTCGGCGACGCGCAGTCGCGACTCCTGCTGGATCACGTCTGTCTCCTATGTCTGCCAGTTCTCCGGGCCACGGGCCCGAAGCTTGGCGGAACGATGGTCCACTGGGCCGGCCGGAGCCGGCCCAGCGCACTCACTTGGCCTTTTCGAGGATCTCCACGATGCGCCACCGCTTGGTGGCGGAGAGCGGACGAGTCTCCATGATCGAGACCCGGTCGCCGACGCCCGCAGCATTCTGCTCGTCGTGCACCTTCAGCTTCCGCGTACGGCGGATGACCTTGCCGTACAGGGCGTGCTTGACCCGGTCCTCGACCTCGACAACGACGGTCTTGTCCATCTTGTCGCTGACCACGAGACCGTCACGCACCTTGCGCTGAGCGCGCGGAGCGGTGGTGTTCTCACTCATGCCGTCACCTCGTCCGGCGCGATCGAGAGACCGAGCTCCCGCTCACGCATGATCGTGTAGATCTTCGCGATGTCCTTGCGGACGACCTGGAGCCGACGGTGATTGTCGAGCTGCCCGGTCGCGCGCTGCACACGAAGGTTGAACAGCTCCGCCTTGGCCTCCCGGAGCTTCGCGACCAGTTCCTCTTCAGGAAGCTCGCGGAGCTCGGCGGCCTTAACGCCCGCTGCCATCAGCTTTCACCCACTTCGCGCGTCACGATGCGGCACTTCATCGGGAGCTTGTGGATCGCGCGGCGCATCGCCTCACGCGCGACCGTCTCGTTCGGGAACGACATCTCGAAGAGGATGCGTCCCGGCTTGACGTTCGCCACCCACCACTCCGGAGAACCCTTACCGGAACCCATGCGGGTCTCGGCCGGCTTCTTGGTCAGAGCCTGGTCCGGGAAGATCGAGATCCAGACCTTGCCGCCACGCTTGATGTGACGGGTCATGGCGATACGCGCCGACTCGATCTGCCGGTTGGTCACGTACGCCGGCTCGAGAGCCTGGATACCGAACTCACCGAAGACGACCCGGTTGCCACCCTTGGACGCGCCACTGCGGTCCGGGTGGTGCGGCTTACGGAAGCCCTTTGGGGGCTTACGGGGCATCAGCACAGGTCAGCCCTCCTGCTGCGTTTCAGCCGCAGCCGGAGCCGCGGCGGTGTCATCGGCGGTCGCCGCGGCCTGAGCGGCCCGGCCGGCCTCGGTGCCGCCCGCGGTCGTGCCGGACGAGCCGGAACGGCCACGACGCGGACGCTCGGGACGGTCAGCCCGGTCCCGGCGCGGACGCGCGGGCGCCTCAGCGACGGCCTCGCGACCCGGAACGGCGTCGCCCTTGTAGATCCAGACCTTCACGCCGATGCGGCCGAACGTGGTACGGGCCTCGAAGAAGCCGTACTCGATGTTGGCCCGCAGGGTGTGCAGCGGAACGCGACCCTCACGGTAGAACTCCGTGCGGCTCATCTCCGCGCCGCCGAGACGGCCGGAGACCTGCACCCGGATGCCCTTGCAGATCGGGTTCTTCATGGCCGACTGCATGGCCTTGCGCATCGCGCGGCGGAAGCTGACCCGGGAGGACAGCTGCTCGGCGACGCCCTGGGCCACGAGCTGAGCATCCGACTCGGGGCTCTTCACCTCGAGGATGTTCAGCTGGACCTGCTTGCCGGTGAGCTTCTCGAGCTCGCCGCGGATCCGGTCGGCCTCCGCACCCTTACGGCCGATGACAATGCCCGGCCGGGCGGTGTGGATGTCGACCCGAACCCGGTCGCGGGTCCGCTCGATGTCGACCTTGGAGATGCCGGCACGCTCGAGGCCCTTGGACATCATGCGGCGGATCTTGACGTCCTCGCCGATGTAGTCCTTGTAAAGCTTGTCGGCGAACCAACGGCTCCGCCAGTCGGTGGAGATGCCGAGACGGAACCCGGTGGGGTGAACCTTCTGACCCATTACTCGGCACCCTCCGTGCTCTGGGACTCGGCCTTCGGCGCCGCCTTCTTGGCGGTGGCCTTCTTCGCCGGGCGGGCCGTCTGGACCGCCTCGACCGCGATAGTGATGTGGCTCGTGCGCTTGCGGATCCGGTACGCACGGCCCTGGGCCCGCGGACGGAAACGCTTGAGGGTCGGGCCCTCGTCCACGAACGCCTCGCTCACGAGCAGGGCATCGGGGTCGAGCCGCTCGTTGTTCTCAGCGTTCGCAATGGCGCTGGCAAGCACCTTGTAGACCTGCTCGCTGGCGGCCTGCGGCGCGAACTGCAGGACGACCAGCGCCTCCTTCGCGGGCAGACCACGAACGAGGTTGATCACCCGGCGCGCCTTGTTCGGCGAGATGCGCACGTGCCGCGCAACCGCCCGCGCGCCCGGAAGCACCGGAGCGTCGCCTTTAACTGGCATCGCTGTAGCTCCTAAATCCTCTAATCCGTGAATCTGCTTAGCGACGACGGCTCTTGCGGTCGTCCTTCTCGTGACCCTTGAACGTACGGGTCAGAGCGAACTCGCCGAGCTTGTGCCCGACCATCGCCTCACTGATGAACACCGGGACGTGCTTACGTCCGTCGTGCACAGCGATCGTGTGCCCGAGCATGTCGGGGATGATGGTCGAACGCCGCGACCAGGTCTTGATGACGTTCTTCGAGTTCTTCTCGTTCTGGACTTCCACCTTCTTGAGCAGGTGGTCGTCGACGAACGGGCCCTTCTTCAGGCTGCGAGGCATCTTTTAACTCCCGTTACCCGCGCTTGCGGGTGGCGTAGCGGCGGCGAACGATCAGCTTGTCGCTCTCCTGGCCCTTGCGGCGGGTACGGCCCTCCGGCTTACCAGCCGGGTTGACCGGGTGACGACCACCGGAGGTCTTACCCTCACCACCACCGTGCGGGTGGTCGACAGGGTTCATGGCGACACCACGGACGGTCGGGCGCTTGCCCTTCCACCGCATACGGCCGGCCTTACCCCAGTTGATGTTCGACTGCTCGGCGTTGCCGATCTCGCCGACCGTGGCGCGACAACGGATGTCGACACGACGGATCTCACCGGACGGCATACGCAGCGTGGCGTAGGCGCCTTCACGGCCGAGCAGCTGGATGCCGACGCCGGCCGAGCGGGCCAGCTTGGCTCCACCGCCGGGACGAAGCTCCACACCGTGGATCGTCGTACCGACCGGGATGTTGCGCAGGGGCAGGTTGTTGCCCGGCTTGATGTCCGCGCCCACGCCGGACTCGACGCGGTCGCCCTGCTTCAGGTCCTTCGGCGCCAGGATGTAGCGCTTCTCACCATCGGCGTAGTGCAGCAGCGCGATGCGGGAGGTGCGGTTGGGGTCGTACTCGATGTGAGCGACCTTGGCCGGCACGCCGTCCTTGTCGTTCCGCTTGAAGTCGATCAGGCGGTACTGCCGCTTGTGGCCACCGCCCTGGTGCCGGGTGGTGATCCGGCCGTGGACGTTGCGGCCGCCCTTCTTGGGCAGCGGGACCAGCAGCGACTTCTCCGGCGTCGACCGAGTGATCTCGGCGAAGTCGGCGACGCTCGAGCCACGACGGCCCGGAGTGGTCGGCTTGTACTTACGGATTGCCATGATTCACAAACCCCTTAGCTGACCGGGCCGCCGAAGGCCTCGATACGGTCACCGTCAGCCAGCTTCACCATCGCGCGCTTGGTCGCCTTGCGCTGACCCCAACCGGTCTTGGTGCGCTTGCGCTTGCCCTCGCGGTTCGCCGTGTTCACGGTCAGCACGCGGACGTTGAAGATCTGCTGGATCGCGATCTTGATCTGGGTCTTGTTCGCGTCCGGACGGACCTCGAACGTGTACCAGTTCTGGTCGAGAACGCTGTAGCTCTTCTCGGAGACCACCGGCGCGAAGATGATGTCGCGCGGGTCGGCGATCGTGCTCACTTGTCGCCCTCCTCGGACTTCTCGGACCCGCCCAGGAACTCGTCGAGCGCGACCTTCGTGAAGACCACCTCGTCGGCGACCAGCACGTCGTAGGTGTTGAGCTGGCCGGCCTCGATGAGGTGCACGGACGGCTCGTTGCGCAGCGACACCCAGTTCAGCTCGTCCTGGCTGTCCAGAACGACCAGGACCTTGGTGGTCTGGGCGACCTTCCGCAGCGTCGCGACAGCGGCCTTGGTCGACGGCTTCTCGCCGGAGACGAAGGACTCGACCACGTAGAGACGGCCGTCACGAGCCCGGTCGGAGAGGGCCCCACGCAGAGCGGCGGCCTTCATCTTCTTGGGGGTCCGCTGGCTGTAGTCGCGCGGCACGGGACCGTGCACGACGCCACCGCCGGTGAACTGCGGCGCGCGGATCGAGCCCTGACGGGCGCGACCGGTGCCCTTCTGCTTGTACGGCTTCTTGCCGCCGCCGGCGACCTCGCCGCGCGTCTTGGCCTTGTGCGTGCCCTGACGGGCCGCGGCCAGCTGCGCCACGACGACCTGGTGCATCAGCGGGATGTTCGCCTGAACGTCGAAGACGTTCGCGGGCAGGTCGACAGAGCCGGCCTTGGCGCCCTCGGCGTTGATCACGTCAACCGAGCTCACTTGGCACCACCCTTCGCGGTCTTCTTCGCGGCGGTGCGGACCAGGATCAGCGCGCCCTTGGGACCGGGCACCGCGCCGCGGACCAGGATCAGGTTGCGCTCGGTGTCGACCGCCTGGATCACCAGGTTCTGCACGGTGAAGCGCTTGCCACCCATGCGACCGGCCATCTTGACGCCCTTGAAGACGCGACCGGGGGTCGCGCAGGCGCCGATCGAGCCGGGCGAGCGGTGCTTGCGCTCGACACCGTGGCTCGCGCGCAGGCCGTGGAAGCCGTGACGCTTCATGACACCGGCGTAGCCCTTGCCCTTGGTCTTACCGGTGACGTCGACCGGCTGACCGGCCGCGAACGCCTCGACGGTGACTTCCTGGCCGAGCTCGTACTCGCTCGCGTCCACGGTGCGCAGCTCGACGATGTGGCGGCGCGGCGAAACGCCGGCCTTGGCGAACTGGCCGCTCTCCGGCTTGTTCACCTTCCGCGGGTCGATGGCGCCGTACGCCAGCTGGACAGCCGCGTAGCCGTCCTTCTCATCGGTACGGACCTGGGTCACGACGCAAGGGCCGGCC
Source organism: Actinoplanes sp. NPDC026670 (assembly GCF_040638175.1). Lineage (NCBI taxonomy): Bacteria > Bacillati > Actinomycetota > Actinomycetes > Micromonosporales > Micromonosporaceae > Actinoplanes > Actinoplanes sp. NPDC026670. The sequence goes on along the minus strand of NZ_JBEZXU010000019.1, from coordinate 24,517 downwards.
TGCACCACGGTTACCGGGACGACCTTGTTGTTGTCCCAGACCTGGGTCATGCCGAGCTTGGCGCCCAGGATCCCCTTAACTTGCCTGTCCATTGTCCGGTCCCTACAGCTTGATCTCGATGTCGACGCCAGCCGGAAGGTCGAGACGCATGAGCGAGTCGACCGTCTTCGGGGTCGGGTCGATGATGTCGATCAGACGCTTGTGCGTGCGCATCTCGAAGTGCTCGCGCGAGTCCTTGTACTTGTGCGGCGAACGGATCACGCAGAAACGGTTGATCTCCGTGGGCAGCGGCACCGGGCCCGCGACCTGCGCCCCGGTACGCGTCACCGTCTCGACGATCTTCCGCGCCGAGGAGTCGACGACCTCGTGGTCATAGGCCTTGAGCCGGATGCGGATCTTCTGTCCCGCCATGGTGGCTTCTGTTTCCTTCTCTCGATGCCGCTACGTGCGGAAGCGGTACCTCCGCATGCCCGCAGGACCGTTGATCCTGCGTTGTCCGACCCCCGCGGTCGGGCGTGTCGCGCCCCTGGGCCGATGGAGCCCGGGCAGAGTGCTAGGCACTCCAGTCGATCACGGGGATCTGTGGTGTCGGGCGGCAAACAGAACACACCCGGACACCCGGCGAGGGTGGGCAACCATAAAGCGGCTACCCACCCCGCGCGGACGCAACCTGACTAGTATGCCGGATTGAATCCGACATTGCTAATCGGGGTCACCTGAGGGCCGAAACCCTCAATTACTTGGTGATCTTCGTGACCGTTCCGGCGCCGACGGTGCGGCCACCCTCACGGATCGCGAACTTCAGACCCTGGTCCATGGCGATCGGCTGGATCAGCTTCACGGACATGGAGGTGGAGTCGCCGGGCATGACCATCTCGGTGCCCTCGGGCAGCGTGACGACGCCGGTGACGTCCGTGGTACGGAAGTAGAACTGCGGCCGGTAGTTCTGGAAGAACGGCGTGTGCCGGCCACCCTCCTCCTTCGAGAGGATGTAGACCTGGCCCTCGAACTCCGTGTGCGGAGTAGAGGTGCCGGGCTTCACGACGACCATGCCGCGCTCGACGTCCTCGCGCTTGATGCCGCGGAGCAGCAGACCGACGTTCTCACCCGCGCGGGCCTCGTCGAGCAGCTTGCGGAACATCTCGATGCCGGTGCAGACGGTCTTGGTCGACTTCTCGCGGATGCCGACGATCTCGACCTCCTCGTTCGGCTTGAGGATGCCACGCTCGGCCCGGCCGGTGACGACGGTGCCACGACCGGTGATCGTGAACACGTCCTCGATCGGCATGAGGAACGGCTTCTCGGTCTCACGCTCGGGCTGCGGGATCGCGGTGTCGACCGCGTTCATCAGCTCGAGGAGCTTGCCGGTCCACTCGGGGTCACCCTCGAGGGCCTTGAGCGCCGAGACGCGCACGACCGGCAGGTCGTCGCCCGGGAACTCGTAGGTGCTGAGCAGCTCGCGAACCTCGAGCTCGACGAGCTCCAGGAGCTCCTCGTCCTCGACCATGTCGCTCTTGTTCAGGGCGACGACGATGTACGGAACGCCGACCTGGCGGGCCAGGAGCACGTGCTCCTTGGTCTGCGGCATCGGGCCGTCGGTCGCGGCGACCACCAGGATCGCGCCGTCCATCTGCGCGGCACCGGTGATCATGTTCTTGATGTAGTCGGCGTGGCCGGGGCAGTCCACGTGCGCGTAGTGACGCGCCGCGGTCTGGTACTCGACGTGCGCGATCGAGATCGTGATGCCGCGGGCCTTCTCCTCCGGCGCCTTGTCGATCTCGTCGAACGGGGTGTACGGGTTCAGGTCCGGGAACTCGTCGTGCAGGACCTTCGTGATGGCCGCAGTCAGCGTCGTCTTACCGTGGTCGATGTGACCAATGGTGCCGATGTTGACGTGCGGCTTAGTCCGCTCGAACTTCGCCTTCGCCACTGGTGTCCTCCTGTGGACTGGATCAATTCTTTTCGCCCGGCACGCCGATAAGGCGCTCAGGACTCTGTCGACTGCTAGTGCACGTGCGGCCCTCGACAGGCCGCACGTGCCTCACCGCATCAGGCGCCGGTGGCCTTAGCGATGATCTCCTTAGCCACGTTCTGAGGAACCTCGGCGTAGGAGTCGAACAGCATGCTGTAGCTCGCCCGGCCCGCAGTCTTCGACCGCAGGTCGCCGACGTAGCCGAACATCTCCGACAGCGGCACCAGAGCCTTGACGACGCGGGCGCCGTGGCGCTCCTCCATCGACTGGATCATGCCGCGGCGGGAGTTGAGGTCGCCGATGACGTCACCCATGTTGTCCTCAGGGGTGGTGACCTCAACGGCCATCATCGGCTCGAGGAGAGCCGGGTCGGCCTTGCGGGCCGCTTCCTTCATCGCCATCGAGCCGGCGATCTTGAACGCCATCTCGGACGAGTCGACCTCGTGGTACTGACCGTCCAGCAGCGTGAACTTGACACCCACCAGCGGGTAGCCGGCGAGGACGCCGTACTGCAGGGAGTCCTGCGCGCCCGCGTCCACCGAGGGGATGAACTCCTTGGGGATACGGCCACCGGTGACGGCGTTGACGAACTCGTAGGTCGGGCCGTCAGCCTCGAGGCCCAGGGGCTCGACCTTGACGATGACCTTCGCGTACTGGCCGGAGCCACCGGTCTGCTTCTTGTGCACGTAGTCGAGCTTCTCCACGGTGCCGCGGATCGTCTCGCGGTACGCCACCTGCGGCTTACCGATGTTCGCCTCGACGCTGAACTCGCGCCGCATGCGGTCGACGAGGATGTCGAGGTGGAGCTCGCCCATGCCGGCGATGATGGTCTGCCCGGTCTCCTCGTCGTTGAAGACGCGGAAGGTCGGGTCCTCCTCGGCCAGACGCTGGATCGCGGTGCCCAGCTTCTCCTGGTCCGACTTGGTCTTCGGCTCGATGGCGACCTGGATGACCGGCTCCGGGAAGGTCATCGACTCCAGGATGACCGGCTTGGCCGGGTCGCTGAGCGTGTCACCGGTGGTGGTCTGCTTCAGACCCTGGACGGCGATGATGTCGCCGGCCTGCGCGGTCGAACGCTCCTCACGCTTGTTCGCGTGCATCTGGTAGATCTTGCCGATCCGCTCTTTCCGGTCCTTGGTGGAGTTGATCACCTGAGTACCGGTCTCGAGCGTTCCGGAGTAGACCCGGACGTACGTGAGCTTGCCGAGGTGCTTGTCGGTCTGGATCTTGAAGGCCAGCGCCGAGAAGGGCTCCTCGTTCGACGGCTTGCGCAGGATCGGCGTCTCGCCGTCCGTCGCGGTGCCCTCGATGGCCGGGATGTCCAGCGGCGACGGCAGGAACTCGACAACGGCGTCCAGCATCGGCTGCACACCCTTGTTCTTGAACGCCGAGCCACAGAGGACCGGGTTGGCCTTGCTGGCGATCGTGGCGCGCCGGATGGCGGCCTTGATCTCCTCGACCGAAACCTCTTCGCCTTCGAGGTACTTCTCCATCACGGCGTCGTCGACGTCCGCGAGGGTCTCGATGAGCTTCTCGCGCCACTCGGCGGCCTGGTCGACGAGGTCGGCCGGGATCTCCTCGATGGCGTAGTCCTCACCCTTCTGGGTCTCCCCACGCCAGGTGAGCGCGCGATTCTCGATCAGGTCGACGACACCGATGTGGTCGCCCTCGAGCCCGATCGGGATCTGCAGGACCAGCGGAGTCGCGTTGAGCCGGTCGATCATCATCTGCACGCAGCGGAAGAAGTCCGCGCCGGTCCGGTCCAGCTTGTTGACGAAGCACATCCGGGGGACGTTGTACTTGTCCGCCTGACGCCAGACGTTCTCGGTCTGGGGCTCCACGCCGGCGACGCCGTCGTAGACCGCCACCGCGCCGTCGAGCACGCGCAGCGACCGCTCGACCTCGACCGTGAAGTCGACGTGGCCGGGCGTGTCGATGATCTGGATCGTGTGACCCTTCCACTCGCACTTGGTGGCGGCGGAAGTGATGGTGATACCGCGCTCCTGCTCCTGCTCCATCCAGTCCATGACGGCGGCGCCCTCGTGGACCTCACCGATCTTGTACGTGATGCCGGTGTAGAACAGGATTCGCTCGGTCGTCGTGGTCTTACCAGCGTCGATGTGCGCCATGATGCCGATGTTGCGTACCTTGGCGAGCGCGTCTGCGGCGGCCACTTCCATCCCTACTTTTCTTCGTCGTCGTCTCGTGGACCGGTACGACTGCCGTGGCCCGGCGGATGCCGGGCCCGCAGCAGGGTCTTACCAGCGGTAGTGCGCGAAGGCCTTGTTGGACTCCGCCATCTTGTGAGTGTCCTCGCGACGCTTGACCGCGGCGCCGAGGCCGTTGCTGGCGTCGAGCAGCTCGTTCTGGAGGCGCTCGATCATGGTCTTCTCGCGGCGGGCCTTGGAGTACTGGACCAGCCAGCGCAGACCGAGAGTGGTCTGGCGCGGGGTACGAACCTCGACCGGAACCTGGTAGGTCGCGCCACCGACGCGGCGGCTGCGGACCTCGAGGGTCGGCTTGACGTTGTCCATCGCGCGCTTGAGGATCACCACGGGGTCGGTGCCGCTCTTCTCGCGGGCGCCTTCCAGGGCTCCGTACACGATGCGCTCGGCGAGCTGACGCTTGCCGCCGACCAGGATCTTGTTGACCAGCTGCGTTACCAGCGGGGAGTTGTACACCGGGTCTGCGACCACAGGGTGGCGCGGAGCGGGTCCCTTACGCGGCATGTCAGCTCTTCTCCTTCTTCGCGCCGTAACGGCTGCGGGCCTGCTTGCGGTTCCGGACGCCCTGGGTGTCCAGCGAACCACGAACGATCTTGTAGCGGACGCCCGGAAGGTCCTTCACACGACCGCCACGCACGAGCACGATCGAGTGCTCCTGCAGGTTGTGGCCGACGCCCGGGATGTACGCCGTCACCTCGATCTGGCTGCTGAGCTTCACACGAGCGACCTTGCGCAGCGCAGAGTTCGGCTTCTTGGGGGTAGTGGTGTACACGCGCGTGCACACGCCGCGCCGCTGAGGACTTCCCTTCAGCGCCGGCGTCTTCGTCTTGCTCGTCTTCGCCTGGCGGCCCTTGCGGACCAGCTGCTGGATCGTGGGCACCGGGTTTCTCCGCTCCCTTCGGCCGCTTCCTGTAATACGGCCGCACCGTGTATTTCTGCCTCTGTGTGCCGGCCCCTCCCCGGTGGGGAGTGTCCCGCACCCGCGGTCGGGCGTGTCGTCCGGCTCACGGTTCCGTCGCGCGTGAAAGGTTCACGCGCCCCGGATGTTGTCTGTGTGAACAGAGCCCTTCATGAGCCCTGTCCGTCGTGGTGCTGTAACCCGTCGCACGTTCCGAAACGGGTGCACGCACGAGTTGCCCGGGCGAGCCCGGGCACGAGGGGAAAGACTACCCACCCTGCGCACCCAGGTCAAAATGAGCCCAGGCTCCCACGATGGACATCTCCGTATACCAGTGTACCGGGTACTCCTGCGTGCCATCCCTGCGGTGCCGGATCTGCGCTTTCCGCACTGTCACAACGGCGTTGAGCACCTATGACAACTGCACGGCCAGGCCCAGCCCGAGCGCCAGCACGGACAGTGCGGCGCCGGTGATCCCGCACACGATCCCGGCCGTGCTCAGCCCACGCCCGGTGAACCGGACCCGGCCCGGCACCAGTGGCCTGCCGATCTGCCGGCGGGCCACCACACCGAGAGTCACCGCGCCCGCACAGGCCATCACGCTGAGCAGCGTGAACGCCCCGCCGGTCCAACCGCCCCAGCCCTCCTCCGCCCCGGTCAGCCCGAAGCAGAGCACCGCGAACGAGACCAGGATCGCACCGATGCCGGCCACCAGCGACCCGATCGCCGCACCCGAGGTGATCGGCGGCACCTGGAGATGCACCAGACCGAACCCGGTGCCGGTCACCTGATCCACCCGCTCCGGCTGCCACGAGGTCGCGGCGGGCGGTGGCGGCTGCACGTAGCCGTAGGGCGACGCATACGGCGCGGGCGGCGCACTGTACGGCGACGGCGGCGGCGGGCCGAACGACGGCTGGTACGGCGGGCCCGGTGGATACGTCATATCGAAAGCATGTCACCCGTACGGGCACTCCGGCAGCCCACCCTGTGCGGCTGTGGAGCCCGTTTCAGTCGGTGCCGGGTGCGAAGTCCTGCCCGGTCGGCGCCGCGGCCAGGTGGAGCAGCCCGGCGATCAGGAGCACCACCAGCGCGGTGAGCGCCAGCACCAGGCCACCCCAGGCCAGCCGCTGCCCGCGGCGGATCCACGCCGAGCCGGTCAGATAGCCGCCCGCCGCATAGGCCTGCCGGGCCGACTGGCGGGCCAGCAGCAGCGCCATGGTGGCCGGGATCACCCCGCCCACGAGCGGGCCGGTGAGCAGACCCACCAGGCCGAGCGCGAAGACGGCCCGGGCCTTCGTCGACGGCACCGGCTCCGGGTCCATCGGGTGGCGCGTGGGTACGACGGGAAGAGTCACCAACCCATCTTAGGAACGCCCATGGGGCGGCCGCGCCATGCGCGACCGCCCCATGTGGAGATCCTTAGCGGTACGACCCGAAGTCGAAGTCGTCCAGCGGCACAGCCTGCCCGCTGGCCGGCCCGAAGCCGTAGTCGGTCTCCGGGTACCCGGTCATCGAGTACACCTTGGCCTTGGCCTCCTCGGTCGGCTCGACCCGGATGTTCCGGTACTTGGAGATACCGGTACCGGCCGGGATGAGCTTACCGATGATGACGTTCTCCTTGAGGCCCACCAGCGAGTCGCTGCGCGAGTTGATCGCAGCGTCGGTGAGCACCCGGGTGGTCTCCTGGAAGGAGGCCGCCGACAGCCAGGAGTCGGTCGCCAGCGAGGCCTTGGTGATACCCATCAGCACCGGACGACCGGCGGCGGGCTCGCCACCCTCGCCCACGAGCCGGCGGTTCTCCGACTCGAAGAGCGCCCGGTCGACCAGGATTCCCGGAAGGAACTCGGTCGCGCCGGAATCGATGACCGTGACCCGCTTGAGCATCTGGCGGATGATGATCTCGATGTGCTTGTCGTGGATGAGCACACCCTGCGAGCGGTAGACCTCCTGGACCTCACTGGTCAGGTGGACCTGGACCGCGCGCGGGCCCATGATGCGCAGCAGCTCGTGCGGGTCGATGGTGCCCTCGGTGAGCTTCTCGCCGACGCCGACGTGGCCGCCGTCCGGGATGCGCAGCTTGACGCGCTTGGAGATCTTGTCGTACACGATCTCCTCGCTGCCGTCGTCCGGCACCACGATGATCTTGCGAGAACGCTCGCCGTCCTCGATCCGCACGCGTCCCGGGGTGTCGGCGATGGGCGCCTTGCCCTTGGGCACACGGGCCTCGAAGATCTCCTGCACACGCGGCAGACCCTGGGTGATGTCCTCACCCGCGACACCACCGGTGTGGAAGGTACGCATCGTCAGCTGCGTGCCGGGCTCACCGATGGACTGGGCCGCGATGATGCCGACGGCCTCACCGATGTCGACCGACTTGCCGGTCGGCAGCGAGCGGCCGTAGCAGGCCGCGCAGACGCCCAGCTTCGACTCACAGGTGAGCACGCTGCGGACCCGCACGTTCTCGACACCCGCGGCGACCAGCTTGTCGACCAGGATCGAGTTGAGGTCGTCACCACGGGCCACAACCAGGTTGCCGGCCGAGTCGGTGATGTTGTCGGCCAGCGTCCGTGCGTGCACACCGGTCTCGGCGTGCACGTGGACGACCAGCTTGCCGTCCGCCTCGCGCTCGCCCACCTGCATCGGGATCGCGCGCTCGGTGCCGCAGTCCTCTTCGCGGATGATGACGTCCTGCGAGACGTCCACCAGACGACGGGTCAGGTAACCCGAGTCGGCGGTACGCAGCGCGGTGTCGGCCAGACCCTTACGGGCGCCGTGCGTGGAGATGAAGTACTCCAGAACGGTCAGACCCTCACGGTACGACGAGGTGATCGGCCGCGGGATGATCTCGCCCTTGGGGTTGGCCACCAGACCACGGATCGCGGCGATCTGCCGGAGCTGGAGGAGGTTACCGCGGGCGCCGGAGTTGATCATGACCCAGAGCGGGTTCTCCTGCGGCAGCGCGGTCTCCATCTCCTTGGAGATCTCGTTGGTCGCCTTGGTCCAGATGTCGATGAGCTCGCTACGGCGCTCCTCGGAGGTGATCAGACCGCGCTGGTACTGCTTGTCGATCTGGTCCGCCTCCCCCTGGTAACGCTGGAGGATCTCCGGCTTGCGCGGAGGACCGATGACGTCGCCCATGCCGATCGTCACACCGGACCAGGTGGCCCAGTGGAAGCCGGCCTCCTTGAGCGCGTCCAGGGTCGCGGCCAGGGCGACCTTGGGGAAGCGCTCGGCGAGGTCGTTGACGATCGCCGACAGCTGACCCTTACGGATCTCGTAGTTGACGAACCGGTACCCCGGGGGCAGCGTCTCGTTGAAGATGACCCGGCCCAGGGTGGTCTCGACCAGAACCTGGTCGCCCTCCACCCAGTCCTCGGGCGCGACCCAGGTCTCGCCCTTGGCGCCGTTGTCCACGCCGATGACCTCACGGAGGCGAACCTTGATGGACGCCTGGAGGTGCAGCTCACCGTTGTCGAACGCCATCCGGGCCTCGGCGTCCGAGCTGAACACCCGGCCTTCGCCCTTGGCGCCCGCCGTCTGGTGGGTCAGGTGGTACAGACCGATGACCATGTCCTGGGTGGGCATGGTGACCGGCTTGCCGTCGGCCGGCTTGAGGATGTTGTTCGACGACAGCATCAGGATCCGGGCCTCGGCCTGAGCCTCGGCCGACAGCGGCACGTGGACCGCCATCTGGTCACCGTCGAAGTCCGCGTTGAACGCGGTGCAGACGAGCGGGTGGATCTGGATGGCCTTGCCCTCGACCAGCTGCGGCTCGAAGGCCTGGATGCCGAGGCGGTGCAGGGTCGGCGCACGGTTCAGCAGAACCGGGTGCTCGGAGATGACCTCTTCGAGGACGTCCCACACGACCGGGCGCTGCCGCTCGACCATCCGCTTGGCGGACTTGATGTTCTGCGCGTGGTTCAGGTCGACCAGGCGCTTCATCACGAACGGCTTGAACAGCTCCAGCGCCATCTGCTTCGGCAGGCCGCACTGGTGCAGCTTGAGCCGGGGGCCGACGACGATGACGGAACGACCGGAGTAGTCGACCCGCTTGCCGAGCAGGTTCTGACGGAACCGGCCCTGCTTGCCCTTGAGCATGTCGGAGAGCGACTTCAGCGGGCGGTTACCCGGACCGGTGACCGGCCGGCCACGACGGCCGTTGTCGAACAGCGCGTCGACGGCCTCCTGGAGCATCCGCTTCTCGTTGTTGACGATGATCTCGGGCGCGCCGAGGTCGATCAGTCGCTTGAGGCGGTTGTTCCGGTTGATGACCCGGCGGTACAGGTCGTTCAGGTCGGAGGTCGCGAAACGGCCACCGTCGAGCTGCACCATCGGGCGCAGGTCCGGCGGGATGACCGGAACGCAGTCCAGGACCATGCCGAGCGGCGAGTTGCGGGTGTTCAGGAACGCCGCGACGACCTTGAGCCGCTTGAGCGCCCGGATCTTCCGCTGACCCTTACCGGTGCGGATGATCTCCCGGAGGTTCTCCGCCTCGGCGTCCAGGTCCATGTTCTCGAGCAGGGCCTTGATGGCCTCGGCGCCCATGCCACCGGTGAAGTACTCACCGAAGCGGTCGCGCAGCTCGCGGTAGAGCAGCTCGTCGGTGACCAGCTGCTTGGAGTCGAGCTTGCGGAAGGTGTCGAGCACCTCGTCGAGGCGGTCGATCTCGCGCTGGGCCTTGTCCCGGATCTGGCGCATCTCGCGCTCGCCGGCTTCCTTGACCTTGCGGCGCACGTCGGCCTTGGCACCCTCGGCCTCGAGCTCGGCCAGGTCCTGCTCCAGCTTGGCGGCCCGCTTCTCGATCTCCGAGTCACGGCCGTTCTCGGACTGGCGCTTCTCGGCGAAGATCTCGTTCTCGATGGTGGACATGTCACGGTGACGCGACTCGGCGTCAACGCTCGTGACCACGTACGAGGCGAAGTAAATGATCTTCTCGAGGTCCTTGGGCGCCAGGTCCAGCAGGTAGCCGAGACGACTCGGGACACCCTTGAAGTACCAGATGTGGGTCACCGAGGCGGCCAGCTCGATGTGACCCATGCGCTCACGGCGGACCTTGGAACGGGTCACCTCGACGCCGCAGCGCTCACAGATGATGCCCTTGAACCGGACCCGCTTGTACTTACCGCAGTAGCACTCCCAGTCCCGCTGCGGACCGAAGATCTTCTCGCAGAAGAGTCCGTCCTTCTCGGGCTTGAGGGTGCGGTAGTTGATCGTCTCGGGCTTCTTGACCTCGCCGTGCGACCACTGCCGGATGTCGTCAGCGGTAGCAAGGCCGATGCGCAACTCGTCGAAGAAGTTGACGTCGAGCACTTGGACTATCCCTCGTGTTTCGTTGCTCGGGTGAATTCAAGGCCGGCGGGTGGCGGCCCCTGGCTCATACGAACCCGGGGCCGCCTTCCGTCAGATCTCCTCGACGCTGCTGACGCCCTCGTTCGGGCGACGCGACAGGTCGATACCGAGTTCCTCCGCGGCCCGGAAGACCTCGTCGTCGGTCTCACGCATCTCGAGCGCCACACCGTCGCTGGACAGCACCTCGACGTTCAGGCACAGCGACTGGAGCTCCTTGAGAAGCACCTTGAACGACTCCGGGATTCCCGGCTCCGGGATGTTCTCGCCCTTGACGATGGCCTCGTAGACCTTCACTCGGCCGAGGACGTCGTCGGACTTGATGGTGAGCAGCTCCTGCAGGGCATAAGCCGCCCCGTAGGCCTGCATGGCCCAGCACTCCATCTCGCCGAACCGCTGGCCACCGAACTGCGCCTTACCACCCAGCGGCTGCTGCGTGATCATCGAGTACGGGCCGGTCGACCGAGCGTGGATCTTGTCGTCGACCAGGTGGTTCAGCTTGAGGATGTAGACGTAGCCGACCGAGATCGGGTCCGGCAGCGGCTCACCGGAGCGACCGTCGAACAGCTGCGCCTTGCCGTCGCCGTTGACCAGCCGCTTACCGTCGCGGTTGACCAGCGTCGACTCGAGCAGACCCTTGATCTCCTCCTCCTGGGCGCCGTCGAAGACCGGGGTCGCGACGTTGCTGTCGGCGGGGGACTCGTGGGCCTCGATCGACCGGAGCTGGCGCTTCCAGTCCTCGTCCTCGCCCTCGACCTCCCAGCCGGTCTTGGCGATCCACCCGAGGTGGGTCTCCAGAACCTGGCCGATGTTCATACGCGAGGGCACACCGAGCGGGTTGAGCACGATGTCGACCGGGGTGCCGTCCTCCAGGAACGGCATGTCCTCGACCGGCAGGATCTTGGAGATGACGCCCTTGTTGCCGTGGCGGCCGGCGAGCTTGTCACCGTCCTGGATCTTCCGCTTCTGGGCGACGTAGACCCGGACCAGCTCGTTCACGCCGGGGGGCAGCTCGTCGCCGTCCTCGCGGGAGAACGTCCGGACACCGATGACGGTGCCGGTCTCGCCGTGCGGAACCTTCAGCGAGGTGTCCCGGACCTCCCGGGCCTTCTCACCGAAGATCGCGCGGAGCAGGCGCTCCTCCGGGGTCAGCTCGGTCTCGCCCTTGGGCGTGACCTTGCCGACCAGGATGTCGCCGGGGACGACCTCGGCGCCGATCCGGATGATGCCGCGCTCGTCCAGGTCGGCCAGCATCTCTTCGCTGACGTTCGGGATGTCGCGGGTGATCTCTTCCGGGCCGAGCTTGGTGTCACGGGCGTCGACCTCGTGCTCCTCGATGTGGATCGAGGTGAGGACGTCCTGCTGCACGAGGCGCTGCGACAGGATGATCGCGTCCTCGTAGTTGTGGCCTTCCCAGCACATGAACGCGACCAGGAGGTTGCGGCCGAGGGCCATCTCGCCCTCGTCGGTGCAGGGACCGTCGGCGATGACCTGGCCGGCCTCGACCCGGTCACCCTCGAACACGATCGGCTTCTGGTTGACGCAGGAGCCGGCGTTCGAGCGGCGGAACTTGTGCAGCAGGTAGGTACGGCGGTGACCGTCGTCCTGGTGCACCGTCACGTAGTCGGCGCACAGGTCCTCGACCACGCCACCGACCTCGGCGACGACCACGTCACCGGCGTCGACCGCGGCGCGGTACTCCATGCCGGTGCCGACGAGCGGCGACTCGGCCTTGACCAGCGGAACGGCCTGACGCTGCATGTTCGCGCCCATGAGGGCACGGTTGGCGTCGTCGTGCTCGAGGAAGGGGATCATCGCGGTCGCGACCGAGGTCATCTGTCGCGGCGAGACGTCCATGTAGTCGACCTCGGTGCCGGGCACGTAGTCGACCTCACCGCCCTTACGGCGGACCAGGACGCGGTCCTCGGCGAAGGTGCCGTCGCTGGACAGCACGGCGTTCGCCTGGGCCTTGATGAAACGGTCCTCCTCGTCAGCGGTGAGGTAGTGCACCTCGTCGCTGACGACGCCGTCGTCGACCTTCCGGTACGGCGTCTCGATGAAGCCGAACGGGTTGACCCGCGCGAACGTCGAGAGAGCACCGATCAGACCGATGTTCGGGCCTTCGGGCGTCTCGATCGGGCACATCCGGCCGTAGTGGGACGGGTGCACGTCGCGAACCTCGAAGCCGGCCCGCTCACGGCTCAGACCACCGGGACCCAGCGCCGACAGACGGCGGCGGTGGGTCAGACCCGCGAGCGGGTTGGTCTGGTCCATGAACTGCGACAGCTGCGAGGTGCCGAAGAACTCCTTGATCGCGGCCACGACGGGCCGGATGTTGATCAGGGTCTGCGGGGTGATCGCCTCGACGTCCTGGGTGGTCATCCGCTCGCGGACGACGCGCTCCATCCGGGAGAGGCCCACGCGGACCTGGTTCTGGATGAGCTCGCCGACCGTACGCAGACGCCGGTTGCCGAAGTGGTCGATGTCGTCCGCTTCGTAACCGTCCTCACCGGCGTGCAGCCGGCAGAGGTATTCCACGGTCTTGACGATGTCTTCCTCGGAGAGCGTGCCCCGGACGATCGGGACGTCGATCTCGAGCTTCTTGTTGAACTTGTAACGGCCGACCTTGGCGACGTCGTACCTCTTCGGGTTGAAGAAGAGGTTGTCGAGCAGGGTCTGGGCGTTCTCGCGCGTCGGCGGCTCGCCAGGACGCAGCTTGCGGTAGATGTCCAACAGGGCCTCGTCCTGCCCCGCGATGTGGTCCTTCTCCAGCGTCGTCATGAGGAGCTCGGACCAGCCGAACCGCTCACGGATCTGGTCGGCGGACCAGCCGATCGCCTTCAGCAGGACGGTGACGGCCTGCCGGCGCTTACGGTCGATGCGGACACCGACGGTGTCGCGCTTGTCGATGTCGAACTCCAGCCAGGCACCCCGGCTCGGGATGACCTTGACGCTGGTGAGGTCGCGGTCGGAGGTCTTGTCCGGCTCCTTGGTGAAGTACACGCCCGGCGAACGGACGAGCTGACTCACCACGACCCGCTCGGTGCCGTTGATGACGAACGTCCCCTTGGGGGTCATCATCGGGAAGTCACCCATGAACACGGTCTGGCTCTTGATCTCGCCAGTGGTGTTGTTGGTGAACTCCGCGGTCACGAACAGCGGGGCACAGTAGGTCAGGTCCTTCTCCTTGCACTCCTCGATCGAGGCCTTGACCTCGTCGAAGCGCGGAGATGAGAAGGACAGCGACATGGTGCCGGAGAAGTCCTCAATGGGACTGATCTCTTCGAGGATCTCTGCGAGGCCCGAGTGGGCGTGCGGGTCGTCCGTCGTCCGGGCCTGCCAAGCCTCGTTGCCGACCAGCCAGTCGAACGACTCCGTCTGGAGGGCGAGGAGGTTGGGGACCTCTAGCTGCTCGGTGATCCGGCCGAAAGAGACCCGGCGGGGTGCGTAAGCGCTCGACGTACGGCTGGTCTTCGCAGGGCGGGAAGCTGCCAAGATGCGTCCTTCCGAGGACCGGTGCTGCTATGCGGCTGAGTTGCTGGTGCAACTGGTCTGCGTGCACTCCAATGAGCCCCCAAGAGAGTTATCCACATGGATATCTCAGTCGAAGGCAAGGCAGAAGGCAGCGCAAACTAGCAGTGTAGCCGCTCGGCTAACCGCTGTCCAGCCCCACACCCGAGGTTGCCTGCGGAACGTGTCCCCATCGCCGCTGACCTGCGCATCCGCGGTCAGTGCCGTGACGGGGCCGCTCAAGAAACGCGGCAATCTCCTCTGGTGCCGGTCCGACGGGTATCGGTGGTAAACCCCCGTTACCCATAGGGCGGCTGTCGCAAGCGCGGAAACTTGCTGATGTCAGCGTGCCTGCCCGCCGACACACAGTCAAGGGCTGTGCCGCGGGTCGGACGGTCGCGGTCATCCGCCCGGCACACCAAACGGACCTTAGCGCATGATTTGCGAGCTTTGGCAGTCTTTGCCGCCGGGGTCGACGGCGCCGCCGAAGGGCGGCTCTGAGCAGCCCGAATCACAGTGGGAACGACAACGGCGGGGATCCGTTACGGATCCCCGCCATCGAAGCAGAACGCTGTGGAGCGTTAGATCACTTGAGGGTGACCTTCGCGCCCTCGCCCTCGAGCTTGGCCTTGGCGGCCTCGGCCTTCTCCTTGTTGACACCCTCGAGGATCGCCTTGGGGGCGGACTCGACGGCGTCCTTGGCCTCCTTGAGGCCCAGGCCGGTCAGCTCACGCACGACCTTGATGACCTGGATCTTCTTGCCACCGTCGCCCTCGAGCACGACGTCGAACGAGTCCTTCTCGACGACCTCTTCGGTCGCGGCCGGGCCGGCCGGGCCGGCGATGGCGACCGGGGCGGCAGCCTTGACGTCGAAGACGTCCTCGAACTGCTTCACGAACTCGGAGAGCTCGATGAGGGTCATCTCCTTGAAGGCCTCGAGCAGGTCTTCGGTGCTGATCTTCGCCATGTGAGGCAACCTTTCCTAAGTACTTTGACGTTTAACGGTTCGTGCGAGGCCTCAGGCCTCGGCAGAACCGGCCTGCTCGCGCTGCGCCCGCAGAGCCTCGACCGTGCGCACCGTCTTGGTGAGGGGCGCCTGGAACGTGGCAGCGGCCTTGCTGAGGTTCGCCTTCATGGCGCCGGCCAGCTTGGCCAGCAGCACCTCACGGGACTCGAGGTCAGCAAGCTTGTTGACCTCCTCCGCCGTGAGAGCCTTGCCCTCGAAGACACCGCCCTTGATGACCAGAACGGGGTGGGCCTTGGCGAAGGCACGAAGGCCCTTGGCCGCCTCGACCACGTCGCCCCGCACGAAGGCGAGCGCGGTAGGACCGGTGAACAGAGCGTCATCGAGGCCCTCGATGCCCGCGTCAGCCGCCGCACGCTTCGCGAGCGTGTTCTTCGCGACCGCGTACTTGGCCTCGCTGCCCAGCGAGCGACGGAGCTCGGTGAGCTCCTTCACGGTGAGACCGCGGTATTCGGTCAACACGGTGGCCGCCGACTCACGGAAGTGATCCGTGAGCTCCAGGACGGCCGAAGCCTTGTCGGCCCGGACCGGCTTGTCCGCCATGTCCCTCCTCTCTCAGTGCTTCAGCCACTGGTCGAGAGGGTCCGCAAGAAAAAGCAAACGCCCCGGCGCAAGGGCACGGGGCGGACTCGAACACACGCGCACGGGCGCGGCCGACGATCACGAACCGTTCTCCCCTGCACGGGTCGCCCGCTTTCAGCGGGACCTTCGGCCGCGACGTCCGTCGTGATGACGGTCGTTGCGGCGACCAGCGGTCTATGGGTGGAACTTCAAGATGTGAGAGTACGCGGACCCGCCGCCGAAAACCAAATCGACCCCGTCCCGCCCGTTCGCGTCGGTCAGGAGCGGTCGCGGCGCAAGCGGGCGTAGAGGGACAGGACCACGGTGCACCACAGTGCCGCCCAGGCGATCAGGACGGTCAGGTCCACCGCGGACGGGGCGACACGCCCGCTCAGCGCTCGTGACGTCGCCATCACGGGTGGCGCCAGCCACGGGGCGATCGAGTCGCTCAGACCGAGCACGACGGTCAGGATCGAGCCGCTCACCAGGATCGCCACGCCCGGCAGGATCCGGCGGGTGACCGCGCGGCTGGCCAGCGCGCCCAGCGTCACCGCGGCGGCCACGGCCAGGACGTGCGCGAGAACACCGAGCAGCACACCCGCGGGCAGGCTCGGCTCCAGCGAGCCCGGCTCAGGGCCCCGGACAGCACGGAACGGCAGCGGCGCCAACATCCCCAGCACGCACACGCCGGCGCACAGGATCACGGCGGCGAGCAGGCCGGCAGTGGCCTCCCGGACCGGGCCGACAGCCAGGCGGGCCAGTCGGCGCTGGGCGTCCGGCTCGGTGTCCAGCACCAGCTTGGCGAGCCAGGCCAGGATCGGGAACAGGCAGGCGGCGGAGTAGCTGTAGGCAGCCGAGGCCGACGACGGGCCGCCGCTGTACAGGATGAACAGGACGGCCAGCACGGTGATCAGGGGTGCGGTGGCCCGGCCGCCGTGCACGAACCCGTTCAGCCGCATCCGGGTGAGCGCGATCACCACTGCTCCCCCGTCTGCTCCGACACGATTGTGGGGTGCTCTGGGCGTACCGCTGCTGGAGAGATCTCCCGGACCCCCAGGACACGGTGACCGGCCGCACGAAGCCGGTCCACCGCGGCGGCCGCGTCCGGTCGCGGAACCGCGACCTCGATCACCACCTCGTCGGCCGCGGGCGGGGCCGGTTCGACGTGCAGCGTGCCGTCGGCGATCGTCCAGTGCAGGGCGTCCGGCAGGTTGGCGATCTCGCCGCGGTGATCGCTGACCAGGACCGTGCCGCCGGCCGCGGTGACCTCGGCGACGATCTGCGGGATCAGCTCGCGGGAGGGCGCGTCCAGGCCTTCCCAGGGCTCGTCCAGGACCAGCAGGCCGGGTGGGGTGAGCAGCGCCTGGGCGAGGCCGACCTTCTGCGCGGTGCCCTTGGACAGTTCGGCGAGCGGGGTGTCGGCGTGCGGGGTGAGCCCCAGGCGCTCGATCCAGGGGTCGGCGGTGGCCGACGGCAGGCCCCGGATCTCGGCCATCGCGCTCAGGTAGCCGAACGTGGTGAACGGCTGGGTGGCCGGGAAACGCTCCGGGACCCAGCCGACGACGGCCGGCCGGTCGCGGACCACGCCGCGGGTCGGGCGCAGCACACCGGCCGCCAGCTGGAGCAGCGTGGACTTGCCGGCTCCGTTGCGGCCGAGGACCACGATCGTCCGGCCCGGGTCGATGGTGGCGCCGACCTCGTGCAGTGTCCACGGGGCGCGGCGGGCGTACCGGAACCAGACATCGTCGAAACGCACGGCCGACAGCCTGCCACAGACCGTGCCCCGGACGCAGGCCCGGAAAAGCGCCGAGCCCCCGGGGAATCCCGGGGGCTCGGCGTGAAGCGGTATGTCAGGCGTTGGGGTCGCCCTGCAGGTTCTTCTGCACGTTCGGGTCGACCTGGACGCCGGGGCCCATCGTGGTGGCGATGGTGACCTTCTTCAGGTACTTGCCCTTGGCCGCGGACGGCTTCGAACGCAGGACCTCGTCGAGGACCGCGGCGTAGTTGTCGATCAGCTGCTCCGGCGAGAAGGACGCCTTGCCGATGATCAGGTGCAGGTTCGAGTGCTTGTCCACCCGGAAGGTGATCTTGCCGCCCTTGATCTCGTTGACGGCCTTGGTCACGTCGACGGTGACGGTGCCGGTCTTCGGGTTCGGCATCAGGCCACGCGGGCCGAGGATGCGGGCGATCCGGCCGATCTTGGCCATCTGGTCCGGCGTCGCGATCGCGGCGTCGAAGTCCAGCCAGCCACCCTGGATCCGGGCGACGAGCTCGTCGGTGCCGACCTCGTCGGCGCCGGCCGCGACGGCCTCCTCGGCCTTCGCGCCCTGGGCGAACACGATGACGCGGGCGGTCTTGCCGGTGCCGTGCGGCAGGTTGACGGTGCCACGGACCATCTGGTCGGCCTTACGCGGGTCGACACCGAGGCGCATGGCGACCTCGACGGTGGCGTCGAACTTGCTCGGGCTGGTCTCCTTGGCGAGGGCGATCGCGTCCTTCGGCTCGTAGAGCTTGTTGGAGTCGATCTTCTCCGCGGCGGCCCGGTAGGCCTTGCTGCGCTGTGCCATTACTGATTACTCCTGTGGTTGTTGGCGGGGCCACGCGACGGTGGCCCCTCCCACTGACATCGCCGGGGATCCGGCGATCAGATCTTGGTGACCTGGTTGAAGTTCAGCTCGACCGGGGTCTCCCGGCCGAAGATCGACACCAGGACCTTGAGCTTCTGCTGGTCGGCGTTGATCTCGCTGATCGAGGCCGGCAGCGACGCGAACGCGCCGTCGGTGACGGTGACCGAGTCGCCCACCTCGAAGTCGAGCACCTTGACCTCGGGCTTCGCCTTCTTCTCCTCGGCCTGGACGGCCGGGGCCAGCCACTTCAGCACCTCGTCGAGGGAGAGCGGCGCCGGCCGGTCGACCCGGTCGGTGGCGCCCACGAAGCCGGTCACGCCAGGGGTGTTGCGCACGCAGGAGTACGACTCCGGCGTCAGGTCCATCCGGACCAGGATGTAGCCGGGGAAGACCTTGGCCTGCACCTGGTTGCGCTTGCCGTTCTTGACCTCGACCTCTTCGCGGGTCGGCACCTCGACCTGGAAGATGAAGTCCTCCATGTCGAGGCTCGTGATCCGGGTCTCGAGGTTGGTCTTGACCTTGTTCTCGTAACCGGCGTAGGAGTGCACCACGTACCAGTCGCCGGGGGCGTACCGCAGCTTCTGCCGCAGCTCCTTGACCGGGTCGTAGTCCTCGTCGACCTCGGGCGCCTGGGCCACGGCAGACTCGTCGGCCGTCTCCACCGACTCGTCGATGTCCAGCGACGACTGCTCGTCAGTGGTCTCGTCGTCGTACTCAGGCACGCTCGCTCACTTCCAGATAAGTCTCTACGGTTCGGGGCCGGGCTCCGCTGTCGCGGATCAGCCCAGCGCCCAGAGGATCGCCTTACCGAACCCGTAGTCCAGACCGGCCACCAGGGCGGTCATGATCACCACGAAGACGATCACCACGCCGGTGTAGGTCAGAAGCTCCTTGCGAGTCGGCCAGATGACCTTACGGAGCTCGCTCGTGACCTCGCGGAAGAAACCACCGACCCGGCCGAGCGGGCCACGGCCGGACCTCTTGGCCTTGGGGCTCTCGTCCTTCGTACGCTCGGCGACAGCGGTACCGCCGGCGCCACTGGTCACCAGCGCGTCGTCATCCGGCACGTCACCGTCGACGGCGTCGGCGAAAACCTCGTCGTCGCCGGGGACGTCGTCACCGGGGCGGTCCTTCTCGGCCACTTCGCCCTACTTCCGTCGTCGGTGGTTCTGGATGATCCTTCAGAACCCGACCGGACGCGGAAGCAGTGCGGACCGCGCACCGGGCGGGCACGTCAGGAGGATTGCGCAGGGGTGACAGGACTTGAACCTGCAGCCTGCGGTTTTGGAGACCGCTGCTCTGCCAATTGAGCTACACCCCTTTGCGGGACCTGTCGTCTTGCGACTTCAGAACCCCACGGCGCACCAGTGTACGGGTACGCCCGGCTTAATCGAAACCCGGGCTACCGCTTCCTGATGAGCGCCTGTGCCATGGACAGTACCTTGTCCCCGTTGCACGTCGCAGTCAGGCTCAGCCGAGTGTGTCCCTCCTCGGTGACCTCCTTCACCGCAGCGGACACGACGACCTCGGTCCCCTCGTCGGTGTCGGGCACCGGAACGGGCCGGCTGAAACGCACGCTGAACTCGACAACCGCGTCCGCGGCGCCGGCCCACGTGGTGACCGCGCGACCCACCAGAGCCATCGTGAACATGCCGTGCGCGATGACGCCGGGCAGTCCCACTCCGGTGGCGATCCGGTCACTCCAGTGGATGGTGTTGAAGTCGCCCGAGGCGCCCGCGTAGCGGATCAGATCGGCCCGGGTGATCCGGAAGGTCTGCGGCGCCAGCTCTCCTGTGGTCATCAGTCCTCTCCCCGCACCACGAGTTTCGACCAGACGGTCACGACCGGCTCGCCGGCCTCGGTTGTCACGTCGGTGCGGGTGGTGAGGAACTCGTGCCCACCCCGGCTGAGGATCTCCTCGACCGTGTTGACGCAGACCAGGGCGTCACCGGCGACGACCGGACGGGTGTACAGGAACCGCTGGTCGCCGTGGACGACCCGGCTGTAGTCGACGCCCAGCGCGGGGTCGGCGACGACCTCACGGCTGGCCGGCATCGTGATCGCGACCGGGAAGGTGGGCGGGGCCACCACATCGGCGTAGCCGAGCGCACGGGCCGCCTCGGGATCGTGATACTCCGCGTCGGTGGCGCCGATCGCGCGCGCGAACTCCCGGATCTTCTCGCGGCCGACCAGATAGGGCTCGGTGGGCGGCCAGCTGCGGCCCACGAAGGATTGGTCCAGAGGCATGTCCACAAACTACCCGCCCCACCCGGCCGAGAAATAGCACTATGAGTGCAGAAATATCGTCCGGGGTGCAGAAACAGCTCTACGCCGCCCAGACCTTGGTCTGAACGGCGTAGAGAGAAGCTGTTGGCTGCGAGTGCTCAGCGAGTCTCGCGGTGCAGGGTGTGCTTCCCGTCGCGGGGGCAGAACTTCTTCAGCTCAACCCGGTCGGGGTCGTTGCGCCGGTTCTTCTTGGTGATGTAGTTCCGGTCCTTGCACTCCGTGCACGCCAGGGTGATCTTCGGACGGACGTCGGTCGCCTTGGCCACGGCGGGGTGCCTTCCTGCTAACGGTTTACTTACTGACGACGAACCAGCGTAGACGCTCGGTCCGCCGCTTCGCAAAGTGGTGCCCCAGGTTGGGGTTCCACAGGAAAGTAGCGGTGGCCGGACTTGAACCGGCGACACAGCGATTATGAGCCGCTTGCTCTGCCATCTGAGCTACACCGCCGAGCCAGGCTCACATGTCCAGCGCCAGGCAAGGCGGAACGAACCCGGTAGAGCCCCCTTACGGAATCGAACCGTAGACCTTCTCCTTACCATGGAGACGCTCTGCCGACTGAGCTAAGGGGGCTTGCCGCTCGCGATCTCTCGCTTGCTGCATGGGTAAGACTACACGGCCTGGGAGTGGGGGTGAAATCAGTACCCCCCTTCCCATGAAATACCTGGTCAGATCACGGCTCGGAGCCTTCTGACCTCTCCGGTGGGAGTGGACTCGGGCTCGGTCTGGGCATTCAGCCAGGCCTCCAGTCGCTCGAATGGCAACGGTCGGCTGAACAGATATCCCTGGCCGATCTCGCAGCCCATTTCCTCCAGCAACTCCAGGGTGAGCTCGCTCTCCACGCCCTCGGCCACCACGGTGAGACCGAACTCGCGGGAGAGCCCGATCACCGCCCGGACGATCGCGAGATCACCGGAGTCGGTCGCCATCCCCTGCACGAAACTGTCGTCGATCTTCACCTCGTGCACCGGCCACTGCCGCAGATAGGCCAGCGAGGAGGCGCCGGTGCCGAAGTCGTCGACACTCAGCCGGACACCCAGATCGCGCAACCGGTAGAGGGACGGCAGGACCCGCTCGATGTCGCTGAGCATGCCCGGCTCGGAGATCTCGAAGGTGACCAGCCCCGGGTCCACCCCGTGCTCCTCCAGCAGCTCCCGGACCAGCTCCGGGAACCGGGAGTCGAGCAGGATGCGGGCCGACAGGTTCACCGCGATCGCGAACGGGCGCTCCGCGTCGGCCCACGCCCGGCACCGGCGCAACCCGGCCACCAGCACCGACTCGGTGAGCCGGGCCAGTTGGCCGGTGTGCTCGGCGACCGCCACGAAGTCCTCCGGGGCGACCTCGCCGTGCGCCGGGTGCACCCAGCGGGCCAGGCACTCGACGCCCACCACGTGCCGGTCGGCGAGCGTCACCTTCGGCTGGAAGTAGACCTCCAGCTGGTCGTTGTCGAGAGCCCGGCGCAGGTCGGCGGCGATGCCCAGCCGGCGGACCGCACGGGACTCCAGGGCCGGATGGAAGGGCTGCACGCCGTACGGCAGGACCTTGGCGGCGTTGGCGGCCAGCTCGGCCCGCTGGAGCAGGGACTCCGGATCGCTGCCGTGGTCGGGGTAGACCGAGACGCCGACCGCCGTGTTCACATCCAGGGTGAGCGAGCCGACCGCCATCGGGCCGCGCAGCCGCTCCCGCATCCGGGTGGCTATCTCGATCGTCGCGTCGATGCTCGGCGCCCGCAGAGTGACCACGAACTCGTCACCGCCGATCCGGCCGACCAGCGCGCCCGGGTCGGCTATGCCGCGGATCCGGTCGGCCGTCTCGACCAGCAGCTTGTCGCCTGCCGCGTGGCCCATCGACTCGTTGACGTTCCGCTGGCCGTCGACGTCGAACAGCATGATCGCGACGACCTCGTCCTCGGCCCGGACCGTGATCGCCTCGGCGAGCGCGTCGATCACCCGGCGGCGGTTCGGCAGGCCGGTCAGCCGGTCGTGGTACGCGTCGTAGCGCAGCCGGTCGACCAGCCGCGAATTCTCCACCGCGACCGCGGCGTGCGCGGCGATCGTCTCCAGCACCTGCACGTCGGCCTCGCGGAAGGTGCGGTTGTCGCCGAGGCGGTTGGCCACCTCCAGGGTGCCGATCGTCGTCTGGCCGGAGCGCAACGGGACGACGATCACGTCCTTGACCTTGACCGCCCGCAGGCCGGAACGCAGATCCTCGGACCCGGCGAAGCGGCTGCCCACCGCGGTGGCGGCCTGCGTCTGCACAGCGTGGTCGCGGACCTCCTCCGGGATCGGCGAGATGTCGAGGAGACCCTTGTGCTCGACCCGTGCGGTGAGCAGCACCTCGGGATGCCTGTCCAGCGGGGCCAGCCAGAGCGTCGCGTACTCCGACTGCATGAGCGAGCGCACCCGGCCGAGCAGCACGTCCGGCAGGCCGCTGCGGCCGCTCTCGTCGCGCACCGCCTGGGTGAGTTCGTAGACGTCAGCGAGGGTCTTGTGGCGGCGGAAGAACTCCGCATACGACCGGAGGACCATTACCAGGGCCGCGACCAGGATGGCCAGCAGGATCGCAGTCCACGGCTCGGCCTCCAGGGTCACCAGGAAGACCAGGCCGACCACGACGTTGATGCCGGTCACGATCAGCGCCGACAGGCCGGCCCGCAACGCGTCCCGGCCGGTTCGCAGGCCCTGGACCAGGCTCAGCACGCCGGCCAGGCTGAGTAGCTCGACCAGTCCGACGGTGACCGCGGCGACCGCCAGGATGGCCCACGTGCCCGGCCCGGCGCCCCGGATCGCCGGCAGAGCCGCGATCAACAGCAGCGCGGCCGAGTTACCGGCCGCCGACTTGGCGGTGTTGAACGCCATCTTGGCCGGCTGTGCGTGGGACCAGAGCTGCTGGACCAGAATGGCGCCGCCGACCACCAGGATCACCATCACCGGCGGCAGATAGAACAGGGCGAGGACCAGCGGGACATCGGTCACCGCGACGGTGAACGCGCTACGCCAGATGACGATGTTGAAGACGTCGCGATAGGCGACGAGATAGGCCACGAAGAAGAGCAGGCCCTTGGGCCATTCCTGGTACCAGTCGGGCTCGGCGATCCAGAAGACGGCCAGGCAAACCATGGCGAACAGGGCGAGCGGGTAGGTGATCAACCACGCGCGCTGCGAACTGGCCCGTCTGGCCGGAGGGCGCGTGGCCATCAAGCCCCCCTCTCCGGCCGGTGCGGGCAGCCCAGCGCTTCAGGACGACGATTCAGTACGAAGTGAAAATCAATTCCACTCGAAGTTCGTCGTGTTCAGCACCGCGGCAGCTGCGGCCTCGTCTGCGGTGAATGCCCCAACACTCGCCCCGCCGAAGGCCACCACTAGCACGAAAACCAAGCCGGCTAGGCGACCCAGCTTCCTTGCGGACATAGCTCGCTCCTCGTTATCGAAGACTGCATCAGGTGGGGGTCACATGATGGTGCCACACCAGTTGTGCGACAGGGAGCGTTCATCGGCGGGTCGTGTCGACGCTCGGGCAAATCCTGGCCGAACGGTTGAGCGTCGCATCAGGCACGCTCCTGAAGAATTAGCGGCTTTGCGGGTGATTTAGGCGGCAAAGTGAGACAAATTTACGGCCCGTCGTCAAGGCGTGTTGACGTCAGGAAAGCCTGACGGAATGCTGCTCGACATGAGCACTCCGGACGAGTTGGAGCAGCGGCACACGCTCACCACGGCGACGAACCGTTACGACATCCTCCGGATGCGCGACGCCCTGGCCGCCATGGACCCGGACGAGGAACCAGCGCTCTCCGCCGACGAGATGCTCGAGATGCTCGCGCTCAGTGAGGTGATCATCCGGAAAGCCGGGTACGGGCGGCAGACCATGATCCGCTCCGCTCGTGCCGCCGGCGCCTCCTGGACCCGGATCGGCGCCGCTCTCGGCACCACCAAACAGGCCGCGTGGGAATCGCATCAGCGCTGGGCCGCCGACTGAGTCATGTAAGGAACTCCGGTACTTGATCAGTCCGGTGTCCTGGGGTTGCATGAGCATCCCGGTTGGTCCGGTGGGTGGCGTTGAAAGTGGGTCTGG